>JBFHEL010000021.1:0-21892 GCA_041584155.1 Saccharicrinis sp. | reverse complement strand
ATTGAATTAATGTTTTTGTAACAATAAGGAAACATTTTAAATTGAGCGTTTGCCCCAAAAAAAAATAATGATTTTTATATCTTTGCAGCGTCTTTAAAATAATTAACAGATAAACAACTTTTTACGATGCCACCAAAAGCACCCATCAAAATTTTTTCGGGGTCTTCATCCCGTTACCTTACCGAGAAAATAAGTCACTATTCCGGAAGGGATTTGGGAAACATTAAAAAATTAAATTTCAGCGACGGAGAATTTGCAGTAGCTTTTCAGGAAACTATTCGCGGTTCGCATGTTTTTCTTATTCAATCAACTTTTCCACCTGCAGACAACTTGTTGGAGTTATTGATGATGATTGATGCGGCTAAAAGAGCTTCGGCATATAAAGTAGTTGCTGTTATCCCGTATTTCGGTTTAGCGCGTCAGGACCGTAAGGATCAACCGCGTGTATCTATTGGGGCGAAGCTGGCAGCAGATATGCTTACTGCAGCAGGTATCGACAGATTAATAACCATGGATTTACATGCTGACCAGATACAAGGATTCTTTAATATTCCTGTGGATCACCTTTATGCTTCATCCATCTTTCTGCCTCATATTAAAAGCCTTAATTTAGATAACCTGGTTATTGCTTCTCCTGATGTGGGAGGTAGTAAAAGAGCCAATACCTATTCTAAATTTTTAGGAACACCAATGGTAATTTGCCATAAATCCCGATCTAAGGCTAATGTGGTAAGTGAAATGACAATTATTGGTGATGTAAAAGGTAAGAATGTGATTATCATTGATGATATGATTGATACTGCAGGTACCTTAACCAAGGCGGCAGGGATGATGAAAGAGGCAGGCGCACTTAGTGTAAGAGCTATAGCCACACACCCTGTGTTATCTGGTTCGGCTTACGATAATATTGAGAATTCTGCGTTGGAAGAACTTTTTGTAACCGATTCAATCCCTTTAAAGCAGGAATCTAAAAAGATAAAAGTGCTGTCAATCGCTGAGTTATTGGCAGATACTATAGAAAAAGTTTACTATTACAAGTCTATTAGTAACCAATTTTTAATTTAATTTTACTATCTTTGTGCCGCCTTAGGGCTGAACGTGTGATGGGGAGTAAACCTGTTCATTACCAGTGATTTATTTTGAGTAGCACAAAAAAATTAAAAGATGAAAAAAATTGAATTAAAAGGTTCTAAAAGAGATTCGATTGGTAAAAAAGCAACCAAAGATATTCGTTTAGAAGAAAAAGTACCTGGAGTACTGTATGGTGGAAAAGAAGTTGTACACTTTGCTATTGAAGAAAAACAACTAAAAGGTTTAGTTTATACACCTAATGTGTATATGGTAAGTCTTGATGTGGATGGAACAAAAGTAGATGCAATTTTACAAGACATTCAATTTCACCCTGTAAGCGATAAGATTTTACATATCGATTTCTTACAAATTTTTGAAGATAAACCTGTTATTATTGAAATCCCTGTTAGTCTTAAAGGATTTGCAGAGGGTGTAAAAGCTGGGGGTAGATTAACACTAGAGCAACGCAAACTTCGTGTTAAAGGTTTACCAGTTCATTTACCTGATACTTTAGATATCAATATCAGCAGCCTTAAATTAGGTGATTCAATTCAGGTAGGTGCTTTATCATTCGAAAACCTGGAGTTATTAAATGCTAAAAACTCTGTTGTAGCAGCAGTTAAACTTACAAGAGCAGCCCGTGCAGCAGCACAGTCTGGCGAAAAAGCGTAGTAAATTTATTCTCTACATATTTAGCCTCCATATTTATACATATGGAGGCTTTTTGTATTATTGCCATTTCAACAACATCATATGGTTTTTAAGTTTTTATTGGGGAATAGGAAAAATAAGAGATCAAACGAAATGAAGTATTTAATAGTAGGCCTCGGAAATATCGGTAGTGAATATGCAGACACACGGCATAATATAGGTTTTAATGTGTTGGATGAGCTTGTTAAGCAGGAGGGCCTGGCCTTTGATCAGCTTCGTTATGGAGCTGTAGCTAATTATTCGTTTAAAGGTAAAAACCTCATTCTTTTAAAGCCAAGTACATATATGAATTTGAGTGGTAAGGCCATACGCTACTGGATGCAGCAGGAAAAAATAAAACCGGAAAATTTGTTGGTTATTGTTGATGATCTGGCTATTCCCTTTGGGGCTATCCGTATGCGACAAAAAGGAAGCGATGCCGGCCATAATGGCTTAAAAAATATTCAGGAGATATTTGGTCATCATAACTATTCCAGAGTAAGGTTTGGTATTGGTGATAACTACCCAAGAGGAAAGCAAATTGACTATGTGTTGGGAAAATGGACTGATGATGAATGGGCTGAATTACCTTCGTTAATAGATGTTGCTATTAACATGATTAAAGGTTTTGTAACTATTGGAGCTGCCCGTACAATGAGTCAGTATAATAAAAAATAAAGCCATGGATGAGAGCGTAAGAATCGATAAATATTTATGGGCTATAAGAATTTTTAAGACACGGAGTTTGGCAGCCGAAGCCATTAAAAAGGGTAGGGTGTTTATTGATGGTTTGCCGGTTAAAAATTCACGTATGGTAAAAGAGGGTATAACCATTGACGTTAAATTTCCGCCAATTACACGCTCCTTTAAGGTGCTGGCCATTACAGGTAAGCGAATGGGTGCCAAGCTGGTACCCGATTTTATGAAAGAAGTAACCAGTGAGGATCAGATAGAGTTAATGGAATTAACCCGTTTGTCAAATGCAATGGGCCGAAGAAAGGGTCTTGGAAGACCTACTAAGAAGGAGCGCCGTGAACTTGATAAATTTGAAGAAACAGACGACTGGGATTTTTAATGTATTTATGGGGCAGTAGTCTGTTGAATTATATAGTTAGTCCGCAACCAAGTCGTTGGAGCTGTCCATAAAATTTTTATCAACTTATAGTTTAATACAAACAGCTAAGGGCAAAAAGTGAATAACTAAAGGCCTCTTGAATAATGACAATGGAATATGATTGTAGCCAGGGAAAAACGAAATAGTAATATAGTTGAGTATATTTTATATATGTGGCAGGTAGAAGATTTAATACGTGCCTATCAATTAGATATAGAGAGTATAAAAAAAGGGATCATTCCTCAGTACCATCTTTCGGGTGAAATATTGCAGGAAACCATTAATTGGTATGATAACCTGATTGAGATGATGAAGTTGGAGCAGATCAAAGAAAAAGGGCACTTGCAGGTGATTACCAATCTGGTTAATGATTTAAATCGTTTGCATGAGCAATTGCTCACTAACCCATCAGAAATTGCATACCGGCATATCTATAATGCCACACTTCCTTTTATAAACGAGTTCAATGAGAAAACAGGTAAGAAATTAAGTAACGAGATAGAGTTGTGTTTAACGGGTATCTACAGTCATTTTTTGTTAAAGCTGCAGAATAAAGAAGTATCAAAAGGAACTCAGGAGGCTATTAAATCGTTTAGTAATTTTCTGGCTTTTCTCGGTGGTAAATATAAGGAAGAGCAAGACGATGAGAAAAATAAAGATTTGGGCGAAGGTTTAATTTAGTCCGTATTTTTCAGTATCCCTCCTGAATAAAAAAGGAGGGATACTGAAAAAAAGCAAACTACTCAATGTTTATTCATTATTCTTCAAGGGATCAGGCTTGATAATAATAATATCCGCTCTTCGATCCACATGAATCATTCCTTCATCCTTGTCATGTACAGCCAGATTTTCCGTATCACCTTTGGCTGTTACTTTCATTAAATCAGCACTGATACCATAATGCTCCATCATATAATTCTTGACTGTAGCAGCCCTTTTTTCGCTTAAAAACACAGGGTTATCCTCTGATGAGGCGGCATGACCTGCTATTTCCAGACTCCAGTCGGGATGTTTTCGTAGTAAAACAGCTATTTGAGCCATGGTAATCTGATTTTCATAATCCTTAAATGTCGCTCCTCCCGGCATAAAATAGATAGGGAAGGTGTTATCTGCAGAATAGATTTTGGTGTTATTTTCTTCTGTAATAACCGAATCGATTTGTAACCTAAGAAAACCGGAATGCTGTTGTACTAATCTTTCGAACTGGTTTACCTCATCCTCCAAAGGATCTTTCTTTTTATTACCAAAAATATTGAATCCGTAGGTACGATAGGTCCATTTACTATGTCGTTTATCCTTTTTACCAATTTTATAGCTTAAATTAAAAGTGGTATGCCAGTAATTATCGTTTGTTGCACCCAGTAAAATACCATCAAAGTTATCTTCCAGCCCGTTATTAAGAGTACTTTCAATACCTATATCAAAGCTTCGGTTTAGGCGATACAATACCCCAGCTCCCACAGGAAGTACTAATTCTTTTTTTCTCTCCGTCTTTTCGGATGGATTATCTGAATCATAGCCTAATACAAAATAACCGTCATCATAGGCAGTACCCTCTATATCACTTCCATTGAGTACTTGATCTGTTGAATTAAAATAAACCTTATTACGAAAGGCGTGAAAACCAAAACCTACTTTGAAATAAAAGTTCCATTTGTCATTTACCGGACCCGGATTAGGTAGCATTTGGTTAATGTAAAACCGAGCATGGCCTGTGTATTGTTGAAAATCACCATCAAAATAATAAGTAGTGCCTTTCCCGTACAAATCACCTTGCATATACCTAATATCAAAAGCTAAGGCAGGAACCAGCTGATAACTTAAGGATACGATAGGACTAAAATACCATTTACTGTCAGGAACTATCATATAGTTGGTAAAGTCTGTATGTAATATATTAGGACCATAGCCAACCATGATATCCCATTGGTTGAATTTCTTTTCTTCTGAAAAGCGTTTATACTCCTCTATTACACGTTTGTCGGTGGTGAATTGTGCCGCCGTATGACCTACCTGTAGCAGAGGAATTATAAATAGAAGTATAACTTTTAATTTTGTCATGAGCTAACAGGTTATTCTTCGACAATCATTAACAAATCAACGCGACGGTTAGCCATATGCAGACCTTTAATACTCGTGTTTTGTGTGTCTGACAGTAGCTCGGATTTTCCTTTGGGGTCAGTTTTGAATCTGGATGCATCCAGACCAAATTCATTAACCATCGCATCTAATACTGAGTTACATCTTCTTTCACTCAACTTTAAATTGTATTCGTAGCTTCCTCTGTCGTCGCAATAGCCTGATATAACCATTCTAATGGTCGGATCCTTTTGTAAGGCTCTTGCTACACGGGCTAACTGGCGGTGTTCGCTCCTTTTAATATCGTATTTGTCGAAATCAAAGAAAATGGAAGCAGAGACGCCCTCTTCATATATAACCTTTTCAAATTTCTGATAGGATTTGGTAGTGATGATCGAATCCAATCCGGCCAGCTTATCTAACTCTGCCTTTAATGAATCCAGTCTGATTGCCAGGGGATCGGCTGCTCTTTGGGATTCATAGGCTAAATTAAAGTCTTTGTAAGTCCAACGGGCATGTCTTTTGTTTTTCTTACCTATTTTATAGGTAAAAGTAAAAGCCGTATGCATATAGGTATCGTTGTCGGCACCAGTCATGTTAACATCCAGATTATCGGAAGTCAGATTTCGCATGCTAATTTCTACCCCGACATCAAAACTCTTATTAATACGATAGTTTACACCAGCTCCCAGGGGAATGACCATTTCGGTGTGTCTGGATTGTTCATCTTCGGGGTTTTGTTTATCATAACCAATTACCAGGTAGTCATCGTCATTCCATCCTGCAGGATTAGGATAGCCAGCCAGATTATCGTATACTTCACTTACAGTCATAAAACTATCGTCATCAAGTCTTCTGAGTCGGCTTCTGAAAGAAGTGACACCAAAACCAACTTTACCATATATATCCCACTTGTCTCTTAATGGACCGAAAGCAACCAGCTGATTAATGCTAAATCTGAGATTTAACGAATAATCGAGAAGATCACCTTTGAAATATCGATTGTTTTTTTGCCCATACATATCTGCCATAATAAATTGAGCGTCAATTCCCCACGGTCTACCCAGTTGTTTGGATACAATAACAGTTGGACCTAGTTTAATATTGCTATTGGGAAATATGGTATAGTCAATTACATCGGTATAGTATGTAAGGGGGCCGTACCCAATGGTAGCACTCCAGGTATTGTATTTGTTCTGTTTGCGGTAAATTTGTTCATTAGTTAAGTTGCTGAAATCTGTTTGAGCGAATGACAGAAAGGGGCAAAGCACATTAACAATAGTGAGAATAAGGATAAGATATAATTGCCTCATACCTGTATAGTTTTGTTAAATTGGTTTCAAATAAGTTGCTAAAATAAAATATTATATTCTATAATGTGATATACAAATTGTTTTTTTACATTAAACATAGCAATTAATTGACAGATAGTTATTTTGGGCTTATTGGCAATTTGAAAATGATGATGGTATAGAGGCCTCTGCTTTTTTATTACATAGGGTGGGTTAAAAACAATCATGGGGCCGGGGTAATGATTTTAGCCTGAGTATTTGACAAAACCTTAATACTTACTGGTTTATATTTCGGAATTCTACCCTTTGTCAATGATATAGCAAAAAGGGTATAAATTGGAAAATAGGGATAATAGTTGGAATTCTGGGTAGGTGTATGAAAAGATATGGATTGGGGTACTACATAAAAAAAGGTTGATCATTAAAGATCAACCTTTTTATTATTTTCATCTAAGATCTTGAACTCCAAAAAGCTTAATGAGGCGGAAGGTATTAGTTTTAATCCAAATCCATATTTCATCTTCCATTTAAAGAAAATAGAAGGGAAGCCTTTTTTAAGGTAGGCTCCCAGATATGGATGAACCTTCAGGGTCAATTTTCTTTTCTTTTGTCCTTCAACAGCTTTTCTAACGCTGTTTTCCAAATTCTCTTCCAGTAGGATGGCTGGTGCAATTTTGCCTGTGCCAAAACAGGTAGGGCACGATTCGACGGTTTCTATGGTCATTTCTGGGCGTACACGTTGGCGGGTAATTTGCATTAAGCCAAATTTGCTTAGCGGCAGGATATTATGCTTAGTCCTGTCGGGGCTCATTGCCTCTTTCATGCGTTCGTATACCTTTTGCCGGTGTTCGGCCTTTTGCATATCAATAAAATCGACTACTATAATTCCACCCATATCTCTTAATCTTAACTGGCGGGCAATTTCATCGGCTGCAGCAAGGTTTACATCCATGGCGTTATTTTCCTGGGTGCTTGCGTTTTTAGCTCTATTGCCACTGTTAACATCAATTACATGTAGTGCTTCAGTATGTTCAATGATAAGATATGCGCCACTTTTAAAGGAAACTGTTTTTCCAAAAAGTGATTTAATCTGTTTTTCAATACCAAATTGATCAAACAAAGGAACGTCTCCTTTGAATTCTTTCACAATTTTTTCTCGATCGGGTGAAATTAAACCCACGTATTCTTTAACCTCTTTACACATTTCCTTATCGGAAACGTAAATACTATTAAATGAGGGATTCATGATATCCCTGAGAATGGCTGAGGTACGACCAATCTCACCAATAACCAATGCGCGTGGCTTAAGGTTAAATAATTTTGCTGTTGACTCGTCCCAACGACGACAAAGGGTTTTTAACTCTTTATCTAGTTCGGCAACTCGTTTGTCTTCAGCCACAGTTCGAACAATAACCCCAAAGTTTTTTGGTTTAATGCTTTGTAATAATTTTTTCAGACGGTTTCTTTCTTCAGCCGATTTTATTTTTTGGCTTACAGATACTTTATCTGAAAAAGGCATTAAAACAAGGTTACGCCCTGCAATTGACAATTCGGAAGTTAGCCTTGGCCCTTTCGTAGAAATAGGCTCTTTAGCTATCTGCACCAGAACTTCCTGACCTACGGAGAGAACTTCTGAAATGGTACCGTTTTTATCGATATCCGGTTCAGCTTTGATTTTGTGTAAGGCAACACCTCCCTTTTTAGCAGTGGAGGCCATGTTAAGATATTTTTTTAGTGTACGAAACTGGGGTCCAAGATCTAGATAATGCAAAAAAGCATCTTTTTCGTAACCAACATCTACAAAAGCAGCATTTAATCCAGGCATGATTTTCTTTACCTTTCCCAGGTAAATATCACCGACCGTAAATTGTACGTTGCTTTTTTCGCGTCTTAACTCAACCAACCTTCTGTCTTCGAGCAATGCTATTGAAAGCTCGTCGGGAGATACATCTACAAATAGTTCTGCACTCACAATAGTAGGTATTTCAATAAAATAAATAATAACCGGGTATACTTTTATACCGGTTTAAAAATGCGTACATAAAACAAAGAACAAACAAGAAGAAATAAACTCTATTTGTTTGTTCTTTGTAATGTTTTTGATAAAATGGCGAAGATTACTTATTCTTCTTGTGTCTGTTTTTTCTTAGTCTTTTCTTACGCTTATGCGTAGCCATCTTATGTCTTTTTCTTTTTTTTCCGCTTGGCATAACCTAACTTTTTTACTTATTAATAACCAATTACTTCACGTTGTTCTTTACCTTAGTAACGAAGCTCTTAGAAGGCTTAAATGCTGGAATGTAATGCTTAGGAATAATGATTGTTGTGTTTTTGGAAATGTTACGAGCTGTTTTCTCAGCTCTTTCTTTCACAATAAAACTTCCAAATCCTCGTAAATAAACATTCTTTCCTTTAACTAATGAACCTTTAATTGTGTCCATGAAAGCTTCAATAGTCTTTTGAACTGTAACTTTTTCTATTCCAGTATTCTTCGAAATCTCGTTTACGATATCAGCCTTTGTCATCTCTCTTTAAAATTATTTAATTATCAACTAATTACATTAATTTTTTCAAATTTCAGAATGCAAAGATATAACGATTTCGATATAAAAAAAAACAAAAGTCTTATTTTTGCCAAAAAAAAATGTGATGAACGACTTCAGTAGTAGCCTGATTGTGTGGTATAAACAGCATAAGCGTGATCTTCCATGGCGTAACACTAGGGATCCGTATTTGGTTTGGATTTCTGAGATTATACTGCAACAAACTCGTGTAAATCAGGGATTAAACTACTATCATAATTTTGTGAAATCCTTCCCTACAATACATCACCTGGCCAATGCAGAAGAGGATGAAGTGCTTATGCTATGGCAGGGATTGGGCTATTATTCCAGAGCCCGAAATATGCATTTTACGGCTAAAATTATTTCAAAGGAAATGAATGGGGAGTTTCCTCAGTCATATAAAGGCTTGCTTAAGTTAAAGGGGGTGGGGCCTTATACTGCCGCAGCCATTAGTTCAATTTGTTTTAATGAACATCAAACAGTTGTGGATGGCAATGTTTTTCGTTTGTTAAGCAGAGTGTTTGGTGTTTTTACACCTATTAATACTACCAAAGGGAAGAAGGATTTTGAAGAATTGGCTCATTCTCTCAACGATAATTCTGTTAATGGACTGTTTAATCAGGCTTTGATGGAGTTTGGAGCTTTGCATTGTACGCCTAAAAAGCCCCAATGTGCATCTTGTATTTTTTCGCTTAGCTGTTATGCGCTCAAGGAAGGTGTGGTTAATTTACTTCCTGTAAAGGAGAAAAAGCTAAAGATTAAAAAGCGCTTTCTCTCTTTTCTATTTGTAAAAGATCGTTTGGGATATACTTTCATTCAGAAAAGAACGGGAAATGATATATGGAAAGGATTATATCATTTTCCGATGATAGAGACGTCAAGGGAATTAGGTGTTGAGTCTGTATTGTCGCAGGATGCTTTTGATATCATCCTGAAAAATCAATCTGTTGAGCTTATTAAACATCATGAAATGACTCATATATTAACCCATCAAAAATTACATATTAGTATTGTGGAAGTTAGACTGAATCAACTTAAGAGCTCTTTATCATCATCTTATTTGAAAATAAATACACAAGAACTAAAAGACTTTGCTTTTCCTAAGCCTTTGCATGGGTTTATTACTAATTTTGCATTAAAATAGAAGTTTTTGTACTTTTATATTTCTAATATCTATTTATATAACACTTAAAAAATGTCAGTAAATAAAGTAATTCTTATAGGTAATGTAGGAAAAGACCCTGAGGTAAGGTATTTTGAAAACGATAGGGCTGTAGCTAATTTTCCTCTTGCAACAACAGAAAGGGGTTTCACAACCAGTTCTGGTCAGCAAATACCCGAGCGTACAGAATGGCATAATATTGTTATCTGGGGTGGTTTGGCAAAAGTAGCTGAAAGTTACGTTAAAAAAGGAACCCAATTATATATTGAAGGTAAGCTCAGAACGCGCTCCTGGGATGATAAGGATGGTAATAAAAGGTATACCACCGAGATTTATGTTGACAACCTGCAGCTGTTAGGGCGTAAGGGTGATAATCCCGGAGGTACTGCACAGGCGCCTTCTCCCGGAGCTAATGTAAGACAAGCACCCATTTCTTCTCCTCCTCAGAATGCTGCTACAGGAAACATGGCAAATGATGATGTTTTGGGTGAACCAACCGAAGAGGATGATTTACCATTCTAGTATTCACTGTAAGAATTTGATTTTTGGAGACTGATCTGATTATTTCGTTGATTGAAACGCAAGTGATAGCTTTTGAGTGGCTGCCTTTAACGGTTGGTACATCTTTTGCGATAGTTGTATTGTTTATTTTACTGTGTTTTTCAGCTCTTCTTTCGGGATCTGAGGTGGCATACTTTTCCTTAAGTCCAAGTGATTTATATGATCTGCAAGAAATAGATAATAAGAAGAGTAAACAGATACTCAAACATTTAAAAGAGCCGGAACAATTGCTGGCGACCATCTTAATTGGTAACAACTTTGTGAATGTAGGTATTGTAATACTATCGGCTTATTTATCGAATTCGTTGATGGCTTTTGGAGAACCTTATTGGCTTAAATTTGTGGTGGAAGTAGTTGGTATTACAGCTATTATCTTATTTTTTGGAGAGATATTACCCAAAGTTTATGCTTCTCGTTTTTCCAGACGTTTTGCCGGTGTAATGGCCTATCCCATTGTTTTTATTAAGGGTGTTTTTACCCCCCTTAGCTTTTTGCTGGTGGGGACAACAAGCTTTGTTAACAAACGCATGGCAAAAAAAACCGGCTCCATTTCGTTGGATGATATTTCTCAGGCTCTGGAACTAACCAGCAATGAGATTACTGAGGAAAAGGAAATTCTCGAGGGTATTGTAAAATTTGGTAATATTAATGCAGCCGAAATTATGACTGCCCGCGTTGATGTGATAGATCTGGATATTACCAGCGGTTTTAATAAAGTAATCTCTGTTATTGTAGAGTCAAACTATAGTCGTATTCCTGTTTTTGAAGATACTCCGGATAATGTGAAAGGCGTTTTGTATGTTAAGGATCTGCTTTCCCATTTAAATGAGAATGACGATTTTAAGTGGCAAGAACTGATCCGGACTCCTTATTTTATACCCGAAACCAAAAAAATTGATGACCTCCTTGAAGAATTTCAATTGAATAAAGTGCATCTGGCCATTGTGGTTGATGAATATGGTGGTACATCAGGCATTGTATCGCTCGAAGATATCCTGGAGGAAATTGTGGGCGAGATAAGTGATGAAATGGATGATGAAGAAAGATTATACGCTCACCAACCCGATGGTAGTATTGTTTTTGAGGGTAAAACTTTACTGAATGATTTTTTTAAGGTAACAAATATTGACGAGACTCTTTTTGAAAAAGTTAGGGGAGAAGCAGAAACCTTAGCCGGTTTACTATTAGAAATCAAAGGTGAAATACCTGATAAAAATGAAAAAGTGGTTTATCGTAGTCATAATTTTACTGTTATTTCTGTCGATTCGCGTCGGATCAGAAAAGTGAAATATGAGCATAAACCTGTAAAGTGATAAAAAATAAAAAAGTATATGATTTATCAAATATTAAAGCAAAATAAAACTTTTGTTTATACAGGCATTTTGCTTTTAGCCATTCTCTTTGTGGAGTGTAAAAATCAATCCATCCCAAAACCTAAAGCATATTATCGGATTACCTTTCCGGAACATAGTTACCATGTGTTAGATGAGGATTTCCCCTATTCATTTGAGGTGCCGCACTATACTGAAATTATTAAGGATCAAGCTCCTAATGCCGAGCCGTACTGGATAAATATATCTTACCCAAAGTATAACGGGAAAATTCATATCAGCTATAAATCAATTCAAAATAACCTCGACGAAATTCTGGAAGATAGTCGTAAATTGGCTTATAAGCATTCCATAAAGGCAGATGCTATTGGTGAAAAGCTATTTATTGATTCGGAGAAGAAGGTATATGGTATTTTATACGATATCAAGGGCGATGCTGCTTCATCGCTGCAGTTTTTTTTAACGGATAGCGTCAGAAACTTCCTTCGGGGTTCATTATATTTTAATTCCATACCGAATAAGGATTCTTTGGCTCCGGTTGTTTCTTTTGTGAGAGAGGATATTATTCATATAATGGAATCATTTGAATGGAAATCAGTTTCAAATAAATAATATGCCACAGTTTTTACGAAAAGACGATCTGAATGGGGGTATAGTGGCTGTTTGGAAAGTAACTGAAGAAATTGATGAGCTAAGAGGCCGTATTAGTCTGAGTGATAAGGATATACAAAAATTAAATTCTTTTAAATTAAGCAAAAGAAAACAGGAATTCCTTGCAACCCGCTGTCTGATTAAAGAAATTCTGGGAATAGAACCGGAAATAGATTATCTGGAAACGGGAAGACCCGTATTAATAAATAGTAATTACAGGATCAGTATTAGTCATACACAGTGTTATGTAGCGATAGCCTTATCCAGGAATCAACAGGTGGGTATTGATATAGAATATCCATCAGAACGTGTGGGGCGGGTATACGATAGATTTATTAGTATGGAAGAGTGTTCTTTTATTCCTGAAGCACATAAAATTAAATATTATACACTCATTTGGTGTTTAAAAGAGGCTATGTATAAATTATACGATGAAAAATCTGTTATTTTTAACCGTGATTTAAAATGTATGCCTTTTGTGTTGCAAGATGAAGGAACTGTTGAAGCTATCTACTGCGTACAAAATAATATATCCTTGCAATATAGATATATGACCACTAATGAGTTTTATTTGGTTTACCATTGTTAACTAAACTATGATATTACAAACGATAAAAAGGAAGACTGAGGCTGGGAAAAAAGTATTTGCGGTATTAATTGATCCGGATAAATTATCCGATCAAAATTTACTTAAACTGATTGCAGCTATGGAGGCAGCCTTGCCTGATATTATTCTGGTAGGAGGTAGTTTGATGGCTAGTAAAGCCGAGCATGCAGTGGGCCTTCTTAAGGAACATCTGGCTATGCCGGTAATTCTTTTCCCTGGAAGCTTGTTGCAATTAACACCCAATGCCGATGGAATTCTTTTTATATCGCTTATATCGGGAAGAAACCCCGATTTGTTAATTGGTAATCATGTAGTATCGGCTCCTGTGATTAAACGGTTTGGAATTGAGGTTATTTCTACGGGTTATATCTTAATTGAAGGAGGAACTACAACTTCGGTCGAATATATGAGTCAAACCAAACCTATACCAGCCAATAAAAACGATATTGCAGTTGCTACAGCGCTTGCCGGTGAAATGCTCGGCCAAAAACTTATTTATTTAGAAGGGGGAAGTGGAGCTCTGCATCCTGTTCCGGCAGAAATGATTAAAGCGGTCAAAGAAAACATTTCTATACCTTTAATTGTTGGAGGAGGATTAAATACTAGCGAAAAAATTCAGAACGCCTGCGATGCCGGAGCCGACATAATTGTTGTGGGTAATGCCTTTGAAAAAGATATTTCCCTGTTAAAGGATTTTAAAAAGGTTATTGATTCCTATGAATGATTAGTGTGTTAAAAGCTTTCGTTTTTTTTCGGTATAGATAATAATTTATTTATTATTTTCGTTATTAAGCAATCATCAACACAACAATATCATGTTAAATGTAAATTCTAAATTAGGTATTGCCGTACTGGTATGGCTAATTGTGCTTTCGAATGTGAGTAGTGCTTCGGTAAATGCACAAAGTTATTTTAAAGAGAAAACAGACTTGCAGTTTATGGCAGGTTTAAATAGGGGATTTGGATTGGGGACTAACTTATTGTTTCACGATCTTTCAAGTGAATTTCATCTTGATATCCGTTTGGGGCTTGGGTATACCTGGCTTAATCCGGGGAACTCTTCAGATGCACGGAGGGTTTTTATTAATAATGCAACCAATGGCACACCCGAAAAAAATGGACATAATCTTGATTTCAGGTTTGATTTTATGAAGCCCATTACTTTCATGGGGAATAAAAATTCATATGCTTTCTTCGGACCGCGTTATTCTTTTTTCAAAGGTAATTTTAAATATGTTGGAGGGAATGAGGATTTCGATATTACCTCCGCCCAATTTGGACTTGGAGGAGGATTTGAGAGTCATTACAGTATTACGAAGCAGTTAAAATTGGTATTTACAGGTGGGTTGGATTATTTTCTCCCCGGGAAATTACAAGGACATGATACGGCCTATTATCCCGATGATGATAATGTGAATGCCCGTACTAATAATGATACTGATGTTTTATTTGACTATAACGATGCGGATGATGCCATTGATCAGCCTAAATGGATGCCTCGATTAATGGTGTGTATACAATGGGATTTTTAAATGAAACAAATTATTTCAAAATCAATATTGTAGGTTATTTGTTTATTTTTGTAGCGTAATTATAAAATATGGCTAAAATGAATTCGTTACTATACCCATTAAAGTTTACTCCTGTTTTGAAAGATAAAATATGGGGAGGAAATAGGTTAAAATCAGTTTTGAATAAACAAAGTACCCTTGATAATATTGGTGAATCCTGGGAGTTGTCCGGAGTTCAAGGTGATGTTTCTGTTGTTTCCAATGGTTTTTTAAAGGGAAATTCCCTCCAAGAGATTATCGAGATCTACATGGGCGATATCGTTGGAGATGCCGTGTTTAATAAATTTGATAAGGAATTTCCTTTGTTGTTTAAATTTATTGATGCCAATCAGGATTTATCTATACAAGTTCATCCGGATGATAAGTTGTCGAATGAACGACATAATGCCTATGGGAAAACTGAAATGTGGTATGTGATAGATGCCGACCCAGAAAGTCAGTTGATTTCTGGTTTTGTAAAGCCTTCAAGTAAAGAAGCGTATCTTGATGCCCTTAAAAACGGTCATCTTACTTCAATACTTAAAGCGCATCCGGTAAAAAGAGGAGATACTTTCTTTATTCCAGCAGGAAATGTACATGCCATTGGCGCAGGGGTTTTATTGGCCGAGATTCAACAGACTTCGGATATTACCTACCGTATTTATGATTACGACCGTAAAGATAAGGAAGGGAATCTTCGCGAATTACATACAGACCTGGCTTTGGATGCGATCGATTATAAAAATACCAATGTAAAAGTTGATTATGATACTCATAAGCAAAATGAGCCGGAAAACCTGGCAGCATGTGATTATTTTGTGACTAACTTATTGAATCTTACAGCTAAATTTGAACGTGATGTATATCCGTTAGACTCTTTTGTTGTTTATATGTGTATCGAAGGAAAGGCCCGAATTATATGCGAAAATGGAACTTCGGAAACTATTTCTAAGGGCGAAACTGTTTTGATCCCAGCAAGTATACAGCATATTGTAGTGGAGCCTGATGGTCAGGTAAAACTTTTAGAGGTATATACAAAATTATAAATGTTTGTTTATAATCGTATTTGTTAAAATATTAACGTTTTGTGATTTTTTTGTTTCAAATATTTACTTCCTTAGAATTGTGAATACAAAGTTTTATTTTTGCTGCCCTAAAAATTGAAATATAGGTAAGTGACCTTTTTTATAGAGGTTCCTTATTGTTAAGTCTCTTATCTGATAATATATGAAAGTACTAAAATTTGGAGGAACTTCTGTAGGCTCTGCATCAAGAATGAAGGAAGTTGCAGCGTTGATTTCTGATGGACAACAAAAAATTGTTGTTTTATCGGCCATGTCGGGAACAACCAATAGTTTGGTTGATATAGCAAATCATTTGTATAAAAAGAATCATGAGGAAGCGAGTGAGCTTATCAATAGCCTTGAGAATAAGTATTATAAAGAGGTGTCTGATCTTTATGCTACTCCGGAATACAAAGAAAAAGGTAGAGGATTGATTGAATCTCATTTCAATTATATCAGATCTTTTACCATGGATATATTTACGGCTTTTGAAGAAAAAACTATTTTGGCTCAGGGTGAATTAATTTCTACTGCTCTCTTTCAGTTTTTTATGGAAGAAAAGGGGATGAATAGTACTTTGATAGGGGCATTGGATTTTATGCGCATCGATAAGCATAATGAACCAGAGATGGATTATATCAAGGAAAACTGTGCTAGGATTTTAAAAGAGAAGCCGGGTTTTACTACTTACATTACGCAGGGTTATATATGTCGTAATGCCTTTGGTGAGATAGATAACCTGCAGCGTGGAGGAAGTGATTACACGGCTAGTTTAGTGGGTGCTGCTATTAATGCCGAAGAAATTCAGATATGGACTGACATTGATGGGATGCATAACAATGATCCCCGTTATGTTGAAAATACACACTCAGTGGCTAATCTTTCCTTTGATGAGGCTGCAGAGCTGGCTTATTTTGGTGCTAAAATATTGCATCCTACCAGTGTGTTGCCTGCTAAACGAGCAAATGTTCCTGTGCGTTTACTTAATACAATGGAGCCACATGCCCAAGGTACCCTAATCTCCTCAAATCAGGAGCGTAACCGCATTACTGCCGTTGCTGCTAAGGACAACATTACTGCAGTTAAAATCAAGTCGGGTCGTATGTTGTTGGCATATGGGTTTTTACGTAAGGTATTTGAAATATTCGAAAGTTATAAAACACCTATTGATATGATTTCCACCTCTGAAGTGGGGGTTTCGGTTACTATTGATGATAATAAATATCTGGATAATATTGTGGAAGACCTGAGTAAATTAGGTAGTGTGCATGTTGATTGCAAACAGGTAATTATTTGTATTGTAGGAGATTTAGTTGCCGGTAATGTCGGCTATGCCAATAAAATTTTTGATGCCTTAAAAGAAATTCCTATCCGGATGATATCATACGGAGGAAGTAATTTTAATGTATCTATCCTTGTGGATGAAAAATATAAAAAAGATGCACTTAATGCATTGAGTGATAAATTGTTTTAATTACTAGGTTCAATGGGTGATATGTTTCCGGTAACGAAGTTTAAAGAGTTGGATACTCCTTTTTACTATTATAATATGAATTTGCTTGAAGAGACACTTCGGGTAATCAAAGAAGAATCAGACAAATATGGTTATCATATTCATTATGCGGTTAAAGCTAATGCCAATCAAAAGATTCTTCAGAAAATTAATTCCTATGGGCTGGGTGCCGATTGTGTGAGTGGAAATGAGGTGTCTGCTGCTATTGAGGCTGGCTTTTCTTCAGATAAAGTGGTGTTTGCCGGAGTGGGTAAGTCGGATAAAGAGATTATTACCGGCTTAAAAAATAATATCGGATGTTTTAATGTTGAGTCGATACCTGAGCTGGAGGTTATTAATGAACTGGCTCAAAATGAAGGTGTTGTGGCTAATGTGGCCTTGCGCATAAATCCCAATGTAAAGGCTAATACACACCATTATATTACTACCGGACTGGAGGAAAATAAATTTGGTATTTATATATGGGATCTGGAAAAGGTAATGAATAAAATTGATGAACTTGATCATGTATGTTTTAAAGGGATTCATTTTCATATCGGTTCCCAGATTAATGATCTGGATTCGTATAAGCAACTGTGTTTGCGGGTAAACGAACTACAGGAGTGGTTTGAAAAACGCAGGACTATTCCTGAAATAGTTAATGTAGGAGGAGGCTTAGGAATTGATTATGAAAATCCGGATGAGGTACCCATGCCCGATTTTAAGTCTTTTTTTAAGATTTTTGATGATTTTCTTGTTTTAAAGGAAGAACAGCAACTTCATTTTGAATTGGGGCGCTCTGTAGTTGGACAATGTGGTACCTTGATTTCGAGGGTGATTTATGTAAAGGAAGGGGTAAATACCTATTTTGCTATTATTGATGCAGGGATGAGCGATTTGATCCGGCCTGCTTTGTATCAGGCTTATCACAAAATACAAAACCTGACTTCAAAGGGGGAAGAGCTCAAGTATGATGTTGTGGGACCTATTTGTGAATCGTCTGATTGTTTTGGCAAAGCGGTTAGCTTGCCACAAACCTCCAGAGGCGATTTGATTGCTATTCGTTCTGCAGGAGCATACGGCGAGATTATGGCCAATCAGTATAATCTCAGAGCTTTACCAAGGGCTGTGTATTCTGATAATTTGTAGTGATAATTTATTGTCAAAGAATAAATTTCTTTGCTATTATTATATGATATGGGTGTGTTGATTACTTTAATCACACACCTTTTGTTGTTTTCTAACCATTAAGAAAATGTTTTTCACTCTTTTTTATAATATTTTCACCCTCTTTCTAATGATGGTGCCAGGGTATATTCTTGTTCGTAGGGATATTGTGAGCAAAAATGCCCTAAAGGATTTTAGCCAGGTAATTATTAAGGTATTTTATCCTTGCCTGATATTTAGTTCTATGACCAGAAATTATACCCTGACTGAGGTATTGGATTCATGGCAATTGCCTGTTTCTGTATTTCTTATTCTGTTATTGGGTTATGGAATTGGGTTGTTATATGTAGGATTTTTTAAAACCAAAGACTTAGAGCAAAAAAAGAGTATCCTTTTTCAACTTACCATAAATAATTATTCATTTCTGCCTCTTGCAATTATTGCCAAGTTATACGATGAACAGCATATGGCAGCTTTAATCCTATCAACACTCGGTGCCGAGATCACTGTGTGGACCTTAGGGATGTCTATTTTAAACCGTAATGAGGAGGGTTTTAGATTACGAAATTTAAAGAAATTATTGGCAGCACCTTTGGTAAGTATCTATTTTTCCTTATTACTGTTAGTTGTTTTGTATTGGATAGATATTCCGTATCAGCAGGTAATGGAAAAGAATTTGTTTGCCAATTATCTGAATAAGATTATTTATGAGATGGGTCAGGCTACTATTCCCCTTTCTATGGTAATGATTGGTGGACGTATGGGGCAAATTAGTTTTGGGGATTTAAAATCTAAGGAAATCTGGATGGTTACCTTGTTTCGTCTGGTGATTATTCCTTTTGTAGCTGTTATGATGGTGCTGACTTTGTTCCCAAATCACCCCTTTGTTAAGGTGATGCTCATTGTTGCGGTAATGCCAAATGCGATAGCCAGCCTGGTTTTTGGTGAGTTATATGGGGCTGATCAAAAGATATTAAGCGGTACGGTGCTAATCTCACATTTAGTGGCTTTAGTAACGATTCCATTGTGGTTAATATTTTTAATTTAAGCTTCACATTTATTAACGAACTTTTTCTTTAATTGGTGGTTAGTGTATTAATAATACACAATTACCATGGAGAATAATTTTAATTTGCCCAACAACGGAAAAAGAAGGGTTGTTATAGTAGGAGCCGGTTTTGCAGGGCTTAAATTAGCAAGAAAACTTGCCAAATCGTCCTTTCAGGTAGTGATGATTGATAAGCGAAACTTTCATCAGTTTCAACCGCTTTTTTATCAGGTAGCCACATCGGGACTCGAACCAAGTAACATCTCTTTTCCTATTCGTAAGGTATTTCATAAACACGTTAATCTGCATTTCCGAAATACTGAATTGCTCGAGATAAAGCCAAATGAAAATATTGTTTTAACCAAAGCCGGTGAACTCAGCTATGATAAGCTGGTTATTGCCACTGGGGTTTCTACCAATTATTTTGGAAATAAAAATATAGAGGAGTATGCGATCTCTATGAAATCTACCGCTGAGGCCATTCATTTGAGAAATAGGATACTCGAGAGTTTTGAAACCGCTATTTTAACCGCAGATAAGGAGGAACAAGCCAAACAGCTATCTATTGTTATTGTTGGGGGTGGACCTACAGGAGTAGAGCTTTCAGGTGCTATAGCAGAATTAAAACATTATGTGCTGCAAAAGGATTATCCTGAACTTGATTTTAGTCAGATGAAAGTGCGATTGTATGAGGCCTCTTCCAGACTTTTGAATGGGATGAGCGATAAGGCAGGACAAGATGCACACAGGTTCTTAACCAAATTGGGAGTTGAGGTCCATCTGAGCACTAAAATAAAGGATTATGACGGCGAAATGATGACCTTAGAGGATGGTTCGGTACGTAAGGTGCAAAACTTTGTCTGGACGGCAGGAGTGGGCGGAAAGAGAATAAAAGGAATTCCTGATGGAGTATATAGCAGAGCCAATAGAATTGAAGTGGAAACCAATACTAAGGTAAAAGGCCTGAATAATATATATGCCATTGGTGATATAGCTATCATGTCAACAGAAAAATTTCCTTCAGGTCATCCGCAGGTAGCACAGGTGGCTATTCAACAGGCTCATTTGTTGGCATCAAATTTAATTCACGATAAAAATGAATCTTTTAAATATAATGATAAGGGATCAATGGCAACAGTAGGAAGAAATATGGCAGTTGTGGATTTGCCAAAAATTAAATTTTCGGGTGTTTTTGCCTGGTTCTTGTGGTTATTAGTTCACCTGATGTCAATCGTAGGAGTTAAAAACCGACTGTTTATATTTGTTAATTGGGCTCAGGGTTATTTCTCACGAGATCAGTCCTTGAGAATCTTAATACGACCATTTAAAAAGTGAGAATAATATAGTGGATGAGAATAATTATTCTCATCCACTATATTATTTTTAGTATTGCCTTTAGTTTTGTAGTTCTTTAAGCTTGGCATGTATCTTTTCCCATCTCTCTTTTTCCATCTTAGGACCAACTACTTCGATCACACTTCCAGAAAGTAAAGCACCAATTTCTCCACACTTATCAAGCGACAGATAGTTGAGTAAGCCATAAAGAAATCCGGCAGCATATAAATCGCCTGCTCCGGTTGTATCTATGCTGTTGGCTGGAATTACACCTACTTCAAAGGTTGTTTCGAAGTGTTTAATCAAGGAACCTTCTTTGCCCAGTTTTAAAACGGCAATGTTGCAATGCTCAGCCATATCATTTAAGGCCTCTTTGTGCTCTTTCTTGGTAAAGGCTTTAGCCTCTTCTTCATTGGCGAATAAAATATCAACATATTTACTTACCATTTCCTTTAAAAAGGCATGGTTGTCTTCCACTACATTAAAGCTTGCCAGGTCGAGCGATACAATCAGCTTGGCATCCTTGGCACACTTTAGAGCCTTTTCAATTAATGGTTGGTTGTAAACCAGATATCCTTCTATATGAAAATGGGTATAGCCATGAAACAATTCCGAAACAATATCGTCAGGACTTAGCTCTACGGCAGCACCAAGGTAAGTGGCAAAGGTTCTTTCTGAATCGGGACTGATTAATGCAATCGCTTTGCCTGAATCATTATCGCTAGTTAATAGCTTAGGCTCAATGTTGTTTTCACTCATGTCTTTTTTAAAGAATTCACCCAATTCATCCTTACCCACCTTGCCTAAAAATCCTGTTTGAACACCCAGACATGAAAGACCATGAATGGTATTGGCAGCAGATCCTCCGGATGCTTGCTCTTTGTTTAAATGCGATATCTGTTCAAGTACTTTAGCAGATGTTTCTGCATTTACTAATTTCATGCTTCCTTTCGGAAAATTCAATTTTTCCAGCAATTTATCATCATCCATTCTTGTTAGTATATCAACAAGCGCATTTCCCATTCCAAGAACCTTACTCATAATCAGACCTTTATTATTTTAATTGAAAATTTTTATTATTTTTTTTGCAAAGATATTGCATATTTTCAATAAT
>JBFHEL010000020.1:0-22419 GCA_041584155.1 Saccharicrinis sp. | reverse complement strand
GGGATAGAAATAATCGTCGAAATGAATCGCATCCACCTCATAACGCCTGACAATATCAGCCACTACGCGAGCCACATGATCACGTGCTTCTGGCATGCCCGGATTAAAATAATCCCTATTGCCATAACGGACAAACCATTCTGGATGAATTTTTGTTGGATGATCTTCTGCTATTGAACTCCTGTTCACATCAAACACTGCCCTGTAAGGATTTAACCAGACATGAATTTCCAGCCCCCTTTTTCTACACTCATCAATACAAAATTGCAGCGGATCATAAAAAGGATCGGGCGCCTTGCCTTGTTCTCCTGTTAACCATTGCGACCAGGGTTCCAATGAAGAAGGATAAAAAGCATCTGTAGCAGGCCTGATCTGAAAGACCACCGTATTCATTTTAAAATCTCTGGCCAGATCAAGCAGCTCAATCATTTCTTGTTGCTGCATATTTACAGAAAGATCTGCTTTTGAAGGCCAGTCTATATTAGCAACAGTGGCAATCCATACGGCTCGCATCTCTCTTTTTGGTGCTGTATTTTTTTTAGCCTGAACAAGCAATCCTGGCACAAACAAAATGATCAGCAACAAATATATCTTGTTTTTCATGTGTTTATAATTTTCTTTCAATGGTCATATAGCCTGTCCCGCCAAATGCGGGAGAACTCGCCAGAATTAAGCATCCTTTTGGGTGCGAAACAATTCGCATGGCTCGTTTCATCAGTCAAAAATTTCAATTCGGCACCTTAAAAATAGATGTATTTTTCAAATATAACATATGAGGGTATGAAACATTATAAACCCATTAACTACGGCTCTCTTCTTTTTTAATACCAAAGGTCGGATCAATTTTCAAGAATCGAATAACTACAAAACTTGGGATGGTACATATCATTACCCAAATAAAAAAGTTCTGATAACCTATTATTTCCTGTAACCATCCCGAGATCATTCCGGGAATCATCATACCCAAGGCCATTAAGCCTGTGCAAATAGCATAATGTGCTGTTTTACTCTTTCCTTCCGAAAAATAGATTAAATAAAGCATAAAAGCAGTAAAGCCGAAACCATAGCCAAACTGCTCAATTGCTACCCCACAAGCTACTATCCACAAGCTCTCCGGTGTAAAAAACGACAGATAAACGTATGTTAAGTTAGGTAAATTGATTGCCAGAGTCATCCAGAACAACCAATGCTTCAATCCGTTACGCGATGCCACCCAACCTCCTAGTATTCCTCCTAAAGTAAGAAAAATAATTCCGAAGGTCCCATAAATAAGTCCCACATTACCCGTCGTCAATCCCAACCCACCTATCTCTCTGGAATCGAGCAAAAAAGGAGAGGCTAATTTTACAAGCTGACTCTCACCCAGACGGAACACCAAGATAAAAAATAAGGCCACTCCAATATTTTTCTTTTTAAAGAAAGAAAGAAATGTCTCTCCAAATTCCTTAAACATACTTTTGCCTTCTGCCACAGATTTATCAGAAGCAGGTTTTGGCAAGAAAAAGCGATGATAAAGAAAAAATGTTACAAACAAACCCGCCAATACAAAAAATGTAACCGACCAGGCCAATGGAATATTACCCGACAGACCTCTGAAGCTGGCAGACACCTCTTCATTCACCTTAGGATCAATCTGAACCAACACCAATGCCTCCTTATTCCAGTTTTCGGCGGTAAATACCAAACGCTGGCCTTCAATTAACGATAAATCCCTAGCCCCTTTGAACCTATCCAGGTTCAGAACCACTTTCTCTCCCTTTTCCGGAGAAGCACTAAGACGGATGCCTTCCACAGCAATATTACCCTGTAAATTTTCTGTGCCTATATTTTTATTTTCTTTACCAAACCTTGCTATCAGCTTTTCCTTTATTGGTCCGGAAACATATAGCGACCACCACGACTGACTTTCTACAAGGATCTTATCTTCTTCCCTGAAACCATTTTCAATGTTTTGGCTTTGAGCCCACTCTTTAATCTCAGCAGCCTTAGCCTCACTTAGCTTATTGATTCCTAAAACCATATCCCCGGAGCTCAGTTTAAAATACAACACATCTTCCTGTGTCTGATCATATACAAGCTCTTGAGGCTTCACCCATTCTGTCTTTGTATTTTGTGTAGAGATGGTAAAATTAACCGCATCAAGACCCGAAGAGGACTCCATCCATCCTGCTAAAATAATCAGCAACCCCTGTCCGGTAATCATAGCTAAACGGTAAAATGTACTGCGTATACCAATAAAATAAGCCTGTTTATGCTCATTTAATCCCAGCATATAAAAACCATCGGCTGCTATATCGTGTGTAGCCGAACTAAAAGCCAGCAACCAAAAGAACCCAAGGGTATATTGAAAAAAAGACGGCACGGGTATGGTCAATGCCACGCCAGCCAGGCCCCCACCAATCAATAGTTGCATGATAATAATCCACCATCTTTTTGTTTTCAATAAATCAACTACCGGACTCCATAGAGGTTTAATAACCCAAGGCAAATACAACCAGCTGGTATATAAAGCAATATCGGCATTAGATATCCCTAATCGCTTGTACATAATCACCGAAACGGTCATAACCACCACATAAGGTAATCCTTCTGCAAAATAAAGAGAAGGCACCCAGCTCCATGGAGCAATTGATTTTTTTTTATTCATTACAATAGTCTTTTTCTAAACTAAATGACGTTATGCGGTTTAAGCTGCAATAAAAACACGACCAAACCAGACTCTAATACCTTCTCTCCAATGTGGCTCCCCTAAAATAGTGCATTAATATTTCCTGATAACTATACCCTTTGGCCCCCATAACAGCTGCCCCAATTTGACAAAGACCTACGCCATGACCCCATCCGGCTCCGCGGAGGGTAAATCTGATTTGCCCATCCTCATTGGTTTTATGCACCAAAAAAGCTGAACTATACAGATGAGATGCAGATAAAGCTTTACGTATTTCCAGCTCTTTGCCTATAACCAGTTGTTTTTTATCTCCTACTATTTTTAGTTTAATCAATCGGCCCGAATCTCCCCTCTCAACAGGAATTATTTCCTGCACCAACCCAAAATCAACACCAGTTCTGTTGGCAATTAATTCACTGATTTCCTGTTGAGTATAAGTCACCACCCATCGGTAAAAATCATTGGTTTCCTGATCGTAATCATTAAGCACCTGACTAAGTATCTTCTTATCCCTGGTATTACAAAATGCTTCGGGTTGACCCATGATCCACTTTACAGCCATTTCTTCCTTTTTCAGATCCAAGATAAACCCCGAAGGCTCCTTATCATTATCCACAAACGACTGCAAATAAGGATGATGAACTGGCTCCCATACATTTTCAAAAAGCTCTACCATTCCCCCGCAACATTTTGAAAAACGAGCATCGCAAATAGCCGCTCCATAAACCAACAACTCTCCTCTGGTATTTTCAACCGCTTCTTCAACTGCTTTGGTTGAAGAACGAGTAATACCCTGATACCTCTGACAGTGATCATCAGCACATACATCGAAGTTTTCATGATCTTCCCGATCATACCATTTTATAAACTCAGTATCCGTTTTATATACAGTTCGATAAGCGCTTGACTCCTGTTTTAAGGTTTTGTTTTTCTCAATTTGGGCCAACAACCAGCTTCGCGAAATAACAGCATGAGCTTTCAACAATTCCAAAGAAGAGGTAGCACTCATCTCTGAAGATATTACACTCACCAGATAATCTTCCACAGACAAAATATTTACAGCCCTTATTTCATCGGCCTCAGCCTGCAACTTTAAGCTACCTTTAAATTTCTGATCTTCATCGCGCTGCCAATGAAAATTAATACCAATCGTTACATCATGAAGTGTAAAGGAATCATCAGGCTGAGTTGTTTCAATAATCACTCCTGAATTAACCGTATGCACTTTAAATCCGTCGCTCAGACAGATAACCCCATTTTGTATTTCGGCATTCCAGTTGCCGGTCATTTTTTGCCCTTCGCAAGTAAATAAGCCATGCAGGGTAAAATCGATGGTTGGCTTTATTTGAATACCAACTTGTATAACGGGTATTTTCTTCATATTACTTTTATATAAATCCCTCTATCGGTATGAATAATCTTATACCAATATTTAATAAGGCTTATCTTAATTTCAAAATGGCATTACTTGTTTAATAGATGTATTATGGCACATGCTGTATCTTTTGGGTTTAAACACACCTGCTTAAGAATATTTTCCAAATCTGCTGCTGATATCTTTTCAAAATCCTCTTCCCTGGGTGTAATGAACACACCTCCCATATCCACCGAAGCCGGACTAATTAAAATCTGCTTTACTCCTTCTTCAAAATAACACGAAGGACGGTGTAGAATACGTGGAAAAACGTGCACTATCCAACTCCCTTTCTCAAAATAAGCCAATACATTTAACATAGGCTCTATTTCATCAGGTTGGTAAGACCGAAGATATGTATATAACCTCTCAAACAAGTCAACCATAACCTGTTCTCTATCTCCCTGAAAGGTGATCACACCGCAGTGATACTCTTCCCACTGATATAACTTTACTCCCTTTTCTTCAGCAGCCAGCTTGGTATATTTTCCATTTCTAAAATCCTCTTCAACAGGCATAAAACCCTTTGTTCCGGCTTGAAAATGAAAATGATCAGGCGCCGAAGCCCCACATTTAGGCCCATTATAAAACAAAGTAAACTCCTTTAATTCTCTGGCTAATGCCAACATTTGTTTAAAATTAGGCTCAATCAGCTGTAAGGTATGCCTGTTACTTACAATGGTCAAATGCTCGGGAAAAATAGGATATGGATTGATTAATATGGTGAAATCATCCCCAAAAGCCACCCCTTCCTGCTGAGCAGGTCGGTTTTCTTCGCACAAAAAGCAAGCCCTTTGCTGAATAGATTTGGCATCTACTTTAGCTGCGGAAGAACGGATACGTTCGGGATTAAATTGCACCTTTATCACCCTTCCCCCCGCAAGCTGAACTGTTTGAGATTTTACCATCCGTAAACCCCCATAGTTATTCCTGGCCAAATCCCAGTTTTGCATTTGGCTTCTTATCAGCTCCTTTATTTTTCGTGAAATTGTCATTAAAAAATGTAATCTGTAGTAAAAAAAACAATAATATTAATCTCATACTCGTCTATTGCATGATCTTATACCTGTTGCCCTTTTTTTACGTAATGCTGTCGCGCCTTAAGCTCTATTGTTCGTATCTTATCCTTATAAAAATTATGTGTGTTCATTTTTGCTATATCTAAAAATGCATCAGAGTTATCATCCCAACGACGACACAAATACAAAGCCTCATAGATACGCCCAATCTGATAGGTACGACTAATATTCAACCCCAAAGCATAATCTTCACCATAACTGGTATTAGGCACTTTCACCTCTCGTAACACGGGTGTATAAAAAGCTCTGGGAGCACCCAAACCATTGATACGCAGGGCATTATTTCTTCCGTTATCCGGAGTCCATTCCTTATGATCAATCAAACCAGGAGGAATTTCTTCGAGCTTAAAATTCACCATCTGATAACTACCTACAACCATGGCACAATTTTGATTATAGAAGGCATCCACAATCTGTTGCACTACAGATTCATTGATATACAAATCATCACTATCGAGCTGAATTGCAAACTTACCACAACGTTCATCCTCTACCGCAACATTCCAGCAACCACCTATTCCCAGATCATCTCTCTGTGGCACGATGTAAATTAATCGCTTATCACTGGCAAAGGACTTA
Source organism: Saccharicrinis sp. (assembly GCA_041584155.1). GTDB lineage: Bacteria > Bacteroidota > Bacteroidia > Bacteroidales > Marinilabiliaceae > Saccharicrinis. The sequence continues at coordinate 16,679 of JBFHEL010000020.1, read as the reverse complement.
ATAATTTCGGGTGTTTTATCTGTGGAATGATTATCCACAATAATAAGGTTAAAATCAATATTAGCCTTTTGTTTCAACACTGATTCTATAGCATCGCCTATTGTTTTCTCACGATTACGAACCGGTATAATCACCGAAGCCTCTACAGGATAATGGCCTTTATCGAATTGTATTGATTTAAACTTAGGTTCCAGAAATGCGCCTACTTTTTTCAGGTGATCAGTACAAGCCATTTCCATTTCAATTTGACGGTCCCGGTTTCGCGGATCCACATAATCAAATATCTTTTCACCCGTCTTTCTGGTATCCAGTTCCACTTCTGTATACAGGAGTTCCGGTAAGTGCAGCAACTCATATTTTTGCGATATTTTCAAACGCATATCATACATCGCTGCAAATTGATAGGGAGCATCCATTGCACAAACAGCCTCCTTAAGTACCTCAGCCTTAAACAACAGCAAAGAACCAAAATGAAAGTCATCGCGTAAACTACCTTCCTGATACTCAATAACAGGATGAGCCATCATTTCGCCCTGCTTTTTCTCAAAATAATCAGCATAAACCATTCCGGCTCCCACATCGCTTAATACCCTGCACATCCTTTCCAATGCATTCTTACCTAGGTTCAGAGCCATTGTTTTAGTATATACTGCCACATACTCTGTATCAATCATATCCACTAAACCTTTCCATGTTGATGTAGCATCCAATCCCTTTTCTGCAAGCACCAACTTAGCATTTTCCACTTGCACTTTCTCCTGAGCCACTATCAATACAGATGCTACTTTCTTCGATTCTCTGAAAGCCTTTACTGTCTGCAGAATTTCTTCTTTAATTGAATAAGGCAGGATACATGTTATTTCACCACTCATTATTTTAAGTTTTGTCTATTATCTTTTTAAAAATAGTAATATTTGTTTCATTAAAACATCCCTTTCCAACTCACTTTTAATCGATTCAAAGGGAAATCCCATCACAACTGCCTTATATTTACCCTCATAAATAATTCCTGCACCACTATTATTTTGTTGATATCTGAACGCTGTTAATGCTCCCTCACCCTCAGGAATTAAAGCATCCGGAGCCTCTACTGTATAGTATTTTTCATCATAATCGGTATTAAACTCAAGAGTACTTGAAAAATATGACGCAACATTATCCACCGGATATATGAGCCCTTTATTTACAGCATGATCAGATCTCCAGCGAAAATGAAGCACCTCACTGGCAAATTTCTCTGCTACTGAATCATTGGTAAAATGAATATCTGATCCCACATAAGCCCCACTCACAAAAACAGAAAGTCCACCAGAGGTTGCTTCTGTCAATTTATTCATAAATGCCGGTGTATATATTTTAAAAGAATCACGATTGGAATCCAGATAAGCAGGAGTTGTTTTTTCTTCTCCCAAAATCACATCAATTGCATCAAAGCCTGCTAATGAATAACTCTTCTGACCAAATACCTCATCACTCACCGAGACATAAGAGTACCCTGCATGCAAAGCTGATTTCCCATGAACTATAGTAAAATCAAAACTATTACCCGGAATAATCTTTCCTTCCATATCAGCATAACTAGCACCCCATCCCGGGCTATCGTCATCTAACCAGGGGGATTGACGATTAAAATCATACTGATGACCTGTATAACCATATTCAAATTTGTATGGCACACCCTGATCCTGCCACCATGCCACCCCAGCGAAATTATTTTCATCAACAAAAGCAGGAGCATCAATCCGATCAAAGGCATTCACCACCAATACCATAGGAGCACTATCATCAACAATACCCATAGAAAGAATTTCACCGGCCATGCTTTCGCCTCCCTCATTCATTGCTGTTACCTTAAAACTAACAACATGGCCATATGCTACCTTTGGTATTTTATAGGATAATCCTTTAACCAAGGTTCCATTATCAAAACCATTGTCTCCTATTCTCTGATACACTTTAAATTGCGTTGGCTCAGCCGTTTTTTCAAGAGGATCCGACACAGCCTTCCAGCTCAATACAAACCCATCTCCCTCTCTTTCAATAGCCATATGATCAACAGGTAAAGGCTGAACAACATAAGTCCTTCCCTCCTGATTGGCTAAGAATTTTAATATCCCTTTATACACAGCACGACTCACATCAAAACGAAAACGAGGATCAAGACCAAATTTCATATCAGCCAGATTCTGATGCGACAGCAACTCCAACAACATAGCAGGAACATTGGGGCGCCATGCTTCGGAATATTCCTTATCCCACATACCTCTTCGCGTCCACTTTTTATTATAAAGAGCCCGCACATCGCCTACTATCTGACTTTGAATAATATCTGTTAAATCACGACTAGCCAATTTAGACTGGCCATTAGGAAACTTACCATCATCGCGCACTGAGCTATAAATACCCAAGGTACCAATTACCGAATCATTGGGTGTAATTCCGGCATCGGTATGAAACGCCAATGACAAATCTACAGGAATATTCAATCCGGTTACGTTCCTATTCCGTTGAGGCCCATTGGGTGTTCCCATCAAATAATCTACCCATTCTCCCCGACTCTGATAATCATCATTATAGTCCTTTTTCTCATCATTCAGGCTAAACACAAGAGTATCGGGCATTCCTGCATATTGAAGCCAATACCGGGCTCCTTCCATATAACGTGGATATTGGGATGTTTTCCAGCTATAACCATCCGATAAAATTACATTCGTTTCATTATCCTTGTCCTCTGCAGAACTTGGTTTTTCATGCCGGTCATTGGTTTCATTTCCAGCCCGACGAGCCACATTGCCCATACCACCACCAAACCTAATGGCATCAATAGAAATATCTTCATTAGCTCCATATATCTCAACAGAACCTTGCTCTATATTCTTTCCCTTATTAAATTCAAAAGCACCCAGATAAATCCATGTTCCACCTCCCATGGTTTGATTTACAGTAAACAAGGTGGATCCACCTGTATGATTCACTTTATATTTAACCTGTTTTGCATTGTTTGGCGATTGCTGAAATGAAATATACGTTTCATAGGTCCCCTTCTCGGGAAAATCAGGTAAATAAGTAGCCACTTTCCCTTTTACTTTAGAGAGCTTAAGCGAGGTTCCTAACAAAAAAGGATTTTCTCCCGGAAACAAGGTATCCTTCAATACAAAACCCTTTTCTTTTGCAACAACGCTATCTGAACTTAAAATAAATTCAGATCCTTCACTAGAAAGATCCTGATCCACAATAAGCTCATTCTTTTGAAAACTTCTTTCTCTGGGCAGAAACACCGTTGCTCCGGCATTTTCGAGCATAGGCACTATATATGACAACACATAAACCATAGGCGAAATATCCTCGACCGATCCATAAAGACGTGCCCTTTGCCATCCCCACCTATCCAACGTTGACTGGTAATACAACCCATGGCTTGGCCATAAGGCAATATAATTGTCTGACAGACCCTTATTATAAATTAAATCACCTTCCTTTGCTATAAAAACATCCTTTTTCGAAACACCAGACAAGCGTTTATGATCAACCTTCTCCGTACTTCTAAATACATTTGGGATAAGCTCACTTATCTCTCTGCTTCCTGAAAAAACATGTATATCATAAGCCTTAAATTTACCTCTTAATACGCTTTTCAAACTCTGCCTGAAAAGCGCTTCTGTATCTGTTCTCCAAGGCCAATAGGATAAAGGTGTACTGAAAAATAAATTTATCTCCTTAGTAGTATCATTAACAACCAGAGAATCCAGAATAACCTCACCCATATGATCATAACAATGAATCGGACTATTCCATTTATTCAACTTTTTTAGTGCTTTATGCTCTCTTTTGTCCAAAGACTGAGCATGAACAACAAAGACTCCTAAAAACAGTATACTACTAATAACCAGATATTTAAAATATATATTTTTTTTATTCATCCTTCAAAAAATAAACTAACAAATGAACACCTTTCAAAATTAAAAATATTTTTTCAAGATTCAAACTCTTGTCATACATCTTACGTATTATTGTTGTTTTCTCAATAATTTATTTTTACATTTGCTACATTACTTAATTTAAACCAAAAGACACTTCAACACAACAAACTGATTACCAATAACAATAAGAAAAACAAAACATCGATTACACATTGCTCACACACACCTATGATACTAATTGCAGATAGTGGTTCAACCAAAACAGAGTGGAAACTAACGGGACATAATGCAACAACTCTCAATACATGTATGACCGGAGGAATAAATCCATTCCACCAAAGCAGTGAAGAAATACTCTTCAGCCTAAAAAATGAATTTACACTAGACACTCAAGGAATAGATGAAATTCATTTCTATGGAGCCGGTTGTGCCACCGAAGAAAAAAACAACCTTGTAAAAGCGGCACTGTCGGCATATTTTAATGTTAAAAACATAACCGTTGACAGCGATTTACTGGGTGCTGCCCGTTCCTTATGCGGAAGCAAACCAGGCATTGCATGCATTCTAGGAACAGGCTCAAACTCTTGCTTGTACGATGGCAATAAAATCATTGATAACGTATCACCCTTAGGGTATATCATTGGAGATGAAGGCAGTGGTGCCGTGCTAGGAAAGCAACTAATTGGCAACATATTAAAAAATCAGATGTCGGATCGCGTAACCAAGCTTTTTTTTCAGGAATACAACACCGATAGGGCCGAGATATTAGACCATATATACAAACGTCCGTTAGCAAACAGATATCTGGCACAATACAGCCGCTTTTTATCGAAACATATAGCTATTAAAGAAATTGAAGAATTCGTTATTCATTCATTTGATGCCTTTATAAAGCGAAATTTACTCCAATACAACAATGTTTTACATCTGGAAATTAATTTCACAGGGAGCATTGCCTTTTATTTTCAGGATCAACTAAAAAAAGCATTAAATAAAAACAATTTAACAGCAGGTCAAATTACCCAGGCCCCTATGGAAGGGCTTGAAAAATATTATGCCCAACAAATATAACAGCATGACTGAACCCAAACAAACCGGCAAAAAAATAAGCATCACAGAATCTCCCTCAACATTTGATAATCTGGAAGATATGTCGGTTAAAGAACTTATCACCAGCATTAACGAAGAAGACAGCAAGGTACATATTGCTGTAGGCAAAGCCTTACCTCAGATCAAAGAATTAGTAGAACGTATCGTAACCCGAATGAAAAATGGAGGTAGGGTTTTTTATTTGGGTGCAGGAACAAGCGGCAGACTGGGGGTTTTAGATGCTTCTGAGCTACCTCCAACCTTTGGCGTACCCGACAATATGGTTATTGGACTAATTGCCGGGGGAGACATTGCTCTGCGCAAAGCTGTTGAGGCAGCAGAAGACGATCCGGATAAAGCCTGGGATGAATTGCAGGTATTCAATGTGAATGAAAAAGATACGGTGATCGGAATTGCCGCATCAGGCACTACACCCTATGTTATAGGAGGGATAAAACATGCCCGGGAAAACGGATTACTTACCGGCTGTATAACATGCAACCCCAATAGCGAAGTAGCCAAAGCGAGCGAATATCCTATTGAAGCCATTGTTGGACCTGAATTTATAACAGGTAGTACAAGACTAAAGGCGGGTACTGCACAAAAGATGATATTAAACATGATCACTACCACTATCATGATTAAACTAGGGCGTGTAAAGGGAAATAAAATGGTGAATATGCAACTCACCAACCAAAAACTAATCGAAAGAGGATCCCGAATAATCATGGAAGAAACAAAGCTATCTTATAATGATGCTAAACAGCTGCTATTAACGCATGGCTCTGTTAAAAAAGCAATAGATGCTTATCACAAAAAATAAAATCACATAAAAAATGGGGAAACGATGCCGTGTCCCCATTTTTAATATTGATTAAGCAGCATATTCAATAAACACCCTTAAAGTATTTATCATACACTTCCATATTTCGCTCTAATAACTCCACTGCATTTTCATAAGAAACATCTCCATTTCTTTCAACAATTGCCCTATAGATATTTTTTTGAAGTCTTAAAGTATACTCTTTCTCTCCTTCAATATTTGCATAAATCATATTACGCATACGAGGCAATAACGAGTATATAGGTTCCATAGAAATTATAACAATAGGATTCCCAGTAGCCTTGGCTAAATTCATATGAAAGCGATTAATCAGATCCACTTCCAATTGTGTATTATCCGGATCACACTTCTCCAGCTCCTTTAAAATATCCTGTAACAATTTTAAATCATCATCTGTCCTGTTAAGTGCAGCTAACCTGCTAATTTCAGGCTCAAATATTCTGCGCACTTCAATAATCTGACGTATCAGACTCGAATCGAACTTCATATCATAATACAAATTCAACGATTCAATGGCATCTTCTATTTTCAACTCCGAAACATACATCCCACTACCTTTCTTAATATCAATTAAGCCACGTGCACTTAATCTTCGCAATGCCTCTCTCAGAGCGGTACGACTAACCGCAAAGCTTGCACACAACTCCTTTTCCGATGGAAGTTTCGTTCCTGGTATTAACTTTTTTGTTCTTATCGCCTCCTCTACCTTTCTCTCTATTTTTTGGCTAAGAGTTTGACTCGTGCCTATTTTCCCAAAAATATCATCCATTATTCCATTATTTCTTAACACATCATACAAATGTAGGATTATTTATTTAATTACGATACCATATATTAACAAAAGTTAAAGCTATCTCTATGTGTATCAAATTATACAACCACCAACAACTCTATTACTCATCTGAATACGCAAAATGAATAAATAATACATTTAATTAAAAAATATAACTATGAAACGACCATTTATTTGATTAATCATAATGTAGACTCAGGAGGATAGCCTGTCCCGAATTTGATTCGGGAATTAAAAAAAGGTAATACGAGTTCCTTGTCAGGCAGCTGCCGGATATGGTACATTTTCTAAAAACAAAAATTTTAAACAGATAAAAAAGGATCTGTATTGAGTAATGATCTATTATCAATCATTATACATATATTGCTTCTTTTTATTCAAACAACATAGACCGCTCCTTACTCCCACCGGCAGCTTATATTTACCTAAAAGTAAGCTCTATTAATAGATAGCATGCCATAAAAACCATATAACAGTATAAGTACATGAACATAACACAAATGATGATAAAGATGCAAATAAAAATAAAAGGAAAATATTCATAGTTAAAAAGGTGCATTTTGAAGATAAAAAAAACCAATTTGTAGAATTGTTTTGGAGATTAATTCTATTCTTAAAATATTTGGCATAAATATTAAAAGTAAAAATAAATCAAATGAAGACAATAAACATCTGTAAAGTATTCATATTACTTTCTTTCGTATTTGGCATGATGTCATGTAATACCAATCAAAAACAGCAAGGTGGAAAACATCAAAGTAATGAGCATATCACCGCAATGGTTGAAGATTTGTCTGAAGAATTATCATTATCAGGTAAAGAATTAGAGATCATGAAATATCTGTTTGTTAATCATTTTGAAGAAATGGACAAGGTGATGGAAAATGGAAATGCATCTAGAGATAAAATGGATCAATTAAAAATCAGTTTTGAAGCTAAAGTAGACTCTATTTTAGACGATGCGCAATTTGAAAAATTCAAAACATACATGAGCAATCACAGACCACAGGGCGACAGGCCACAAGGCATGCCACAGGGAGGTCCTCAAAGATAAGATCACATAATAATTTTTCAGGCAAAATGGCAACCTCTTCCCTTCGTTTACAGGTTGCCATTTTTATTTCCTTTGGTCCCACTTTTATGCTTCGTTAAAAGACGCAATATTTCTATTCTCCCCATTTCTTCAAATGTTTTTCCTACTTTTGCCTCATTGCTTTTAATATTAGCTTATAAAAAATTAATGAGTACAATATCATACTTATCTGTTGAAAACTTAACCCATCACTGGGGAGATATAAGATTATTCGACAACTTAACCTTTGGGGTAACAGAGGGCCAGAAAATCGGATTAATAGCGCGTAACGGAACAGGAAAAACGACTCTGCTAAACATTCTTGCACAAAAGCTATCTGCCGATGGCGGATCAGTAACGTATCGCAAGGGCATAGAAATAGGATACCTGTCTCAGCTACCCGAACTAAACGAAGAACATACGGTAATTGAAGAAATATTTGCATCAGAAAATCCGCAGGTAACAACAATTAAAGCCTACGAAAAGGCATTGCTTGATGGGAACCACGAGGAACTGGGACAACTAATCGAAGAACTTGACAAACTCAACGCCTGGGATTTTGAGGCGCGCATCAAACAGATTCTTTCTCAATTAAAAATCACCAATTTCGACCAACTCATTGGCCAGTTATCAGGAGGTCAGAAAAAAAGAGTAGCACTAGCCAATATTCTAATCAACGAACCCGACTTTTTAATACTCGATGAACCTACTAACCATTTGGATCTGGAGATGATAGAATGGCTCGAAGAATATCTGGCCCGTTCAAAAGCTACCCTTATGATGGTCACACACGACAGGTATTTCCTCGACAGGGTGTGCAATGAAATTTACGAATTAGCCGAACAAACATTATATTATTACAAGGGCAACTACCCCTATTTTTTAGAAAAAAGAGAAGAACGCATACAAAGCCATAAGGCACAGGTTGAGAAGGCAAAGAATCTTTTAAAAACCGAGCAAGATTGGATGAATCGCATGCCTCAGGCCAGAGGTACCAAAGCCAAATACAGAATAGATGCCTTTCATGATTTAAAGAAAAAGGCCAACAGCGGCATCACTGAACAAACCATCAATCTGGATATAAAGTCAGCACGACTGGGTAAAAAAATCATTGAGTGCCATAAGCTATGCAAAGCCTTTGATGAGGTAAAGATCCTGAATGACTTCAATTACAAGTTTGCCCAGGGTGAAAAAGTAGGGATAATCGGAAAAAACGGCACAGGAAAGTCTACTTTTTTAAATACCATCACCGGCGCTCTGGAACCTGATTCAGGTTATCTGGAGAAAGGTGAAACGGTGGTGATTGGCTACTATCGTCAGGATGGGATGCAGATAGACGAGAGCAAAAAAGTACTCGATGTCATTTCAGATATTTCGGAAAGTATCACCTTAGGTTCAGGAAACTCAATGAGTCCTGCTCAGTTCCTACGCCATTTTTTATTCTCCAATGAAATGCACCATGTGCAGGTTAATAAATTAAGTGGAGGCGAAAAGAAACGCCTGTATCTGATGACCGTATTAATGGCAAATCCCAACTTTCTTATACTGGATGAGCCCACCAACGATCTGGATATATTCACTCTCAACCTATTGGAAGAATACCTGCAAAATTTCAAGGGCTGTGTACTCATTGTTTCGCACGACAGGTATTTTATGGATAAAATTGTTGACCACCTGTTTGTTTTTGAAGGACAAGGAGTTATTCAGGATTTTCCAGGTAATTATTCTATTTACCACGATTATACCATAGAACAGGAAAAAGAACAACGAAAAGCAGAAAAAGACAAGAAGGAACCTGTAAAAAAAACCGAACCTAAAGAAAAACCACGTAAACTATCCTACAAAGAAAAGAAAGAGCTGGAGCAACTTGAGGTAGATATGGAACAGCTTAATACAGAAAAGCAAACCATTGAATCGGAATTAATATCAGGAACACTTGATGCAGATACCCTTACAGTAAAATCCAAACGATTAAACGAGATTATGTCTATAGTAGACGAAAAAGAGATGCGTTGGCTCGAATTAAGTGAAATTGAGAGCTAATACCTGATGTTTGTTCAAGAGGATTCACCTGCAAAATGAATCCTCTTGCTATATTTTTAATGCTGCTCCTTCCACTTTTTATACTTCTCAAAATATTTACTGGTGGTACTACCTTCCTTGGGATTATATGATTTACCTTCTTTCTTTTTATCCTCTGTTAGTTGATCGAACAAATTAAATACATCATGTAATGTTTCATCTTTTTTTTCTTTAGATGAGTTTTCAAAGGCTCTAATCTTATTCGAAATAGTAGTTAATATATTACTTGAAGTTTCTGCAAATTCTGTTTTTATAATCTTAATCCCTAGCTCATTATTTAAATTATACTTTGTGGCCGAAGGTGCTGCCTTTAATATTTCAAAAAAGAACTTATACAATACCCTTAAATCTTCCTTATAAAGAACTCTTTTATCTTTTCCTTCTTTTAATTCTATACCAATCTCCTCAAGAATGTCTATTTTACAATCCTCAGGTACCGGCCTAATCAATTCATATTCCGAAAGGTCGGCTTGTAATTCATCGATAGAATAAATCCGTGTCCCTTCTCCGTTTTTACGGATAAAGTAAGGCCTTAGATCTAAATTCTTTGACTCATCAATCTTATTAACAAGTTCTCTTATTTGCTGCATTATCATTTTTTGCTCCATTATATAAATTTTATGTCATACAATATACAATTAAAATATAGTAATGTAAACACCTATATTATCATTTATTTTATATCACTTATTATTATAAATTATCCTATTTTTATCAATTGTTCTATTATACTGCATTGCCGTTCTTATGAATAAGTATATCATTCCAAACCAAATCATACATATAGTTTTCAAACATCATTATTACAACTTTTCCCATTACAAATACCTTTCAAATTGTTTACACATACTGATACCAACTGACATCGGCATCAAGCATTACCACAAATGAATGATTATGAATTTTATCAGGCTTTAAACAAAAATAACTCCAAATCACAACGCTTATAAATGATTAGCTATTACCTAAAGTTTCTATGCCCTAATTTCAGAGTTGACTCCCCAGCATTAAGACTAAATATGGCTAATTACACTACCTGCCCTCTTCATTCAGCACAACAATTAGTATAAGTCAAATTAATTACACTCCTTCAAGACACTTATAATTTATAACAACTGTGCTTATTTTTATTTCTAATATCAACCTGCATCGACAAATTATCTTTAATTTTATTCCTATATATTTTTATTTTGCATAAAAACATATTACATTTGGCACCATCAAAAAAAACGATAAGAATGACCCACTTTGCATTTTTTTATAGCTTTTATTTTTACTTTTTTGGATTTAGCGATCAAAAAGAGGTGGGTTTGTAGTATATAAATTTTATAAAAAATTTAAAGTCCCACCTCAATAAGGTGGGACTTTTTTATTATATAACATAATGAAAAAAATAAGACGAGTAGCCATACAGGGAGGAGCCGGTTCAAATCATGAAATCGCAGCCAAGGCATTTTTCGGCACCGATGATATTGAGATGGTACCCTGCAACACTTTCGAAGAGCTATTTGACACCCTGGAAGCAGATGACTCTATTTATGGCATTATGGCTATTGAAAACACTTTAGTGGGCAGCATTCTGCAAAATTACACCTTATTAAAAGATTCCGGTCTGGTCATTATTGGCGAGTATAAGCTACGTATTAAGCATCAATTATTGGCCTTACCTAACCAAAGAATTGAGGATATTACAGAAGTTCACTCTCACCCGATGGCCTTAGCCCAGTGCCATGATTTTTTTAAGCAATATCCACATATTAAACTCATTGCCCGTGACGATACGGCACTAAGTGCAAAATGGATTAATGACACTCAACAAAAAGGCGCAGCTGCTATTGCTCCTGATATTGCTGCAAAAAAATACCATTTAGAAATTCTCGCTAAGGATATTGAAACCAACAAAAGAAATTTCACCCGTTTCTTAATTATCTCTCATAAAGGTAAAACCGAAATCGAAGAATTATTGACTAACAACAAGATAAATAAGTCTTCTCTGGTTTTTGCTTTACCTCACTCCGAAGGAAGCTTATCAAAAGTACTATCGATACTGGCATTTTATAATATAAACCTATCTAAAATTCAATCCTTACCTATTGTAGGACATGAATGGGAATATTTATTTTATATCGACTTAGTGTTTGAAGACTACCATCGTTACCTTCAATCTTTAGATGCCATTCGTCCGCTTACCAAAGGGCTCAAAAGCCTTGGAGAGTATCATGTTGGCAAGAGATCATTCGATTCGGTTAGCAATGACAACAAACCTCTGTCTGAACAAAAAACATTTTAACAATGACCATATTACCAGCCAATCGCATTAGCGAAGTTAAAGAATACTATTTCTCCAAAAAATTAAGAGAGATAGATGAGTTACGTCAACAGGGCATTGATGTCATCAATTTGGGTATAGGAAATCCTGATCGATCGCCCTCTGACGAGGTGCTTATTGAGTTAAATGAAACGGCTGCCAACAAAGGAAACCATGGATACCAAAGTTATATTGGCATCCCTGAATTACGCCAATCATTTGCAGACTGGTATAATACCTATTTTAAAATAACCTTAAATCCGGCAACCGAGATTCTTCCTTTAATGGGTTCCAAGGAAGGGATTATGCATATATCCATGGCTTTTTTAAATAAAGGCGATCAGGTTCTGGTCCCTAATCCCGGATATCCTACCTATGCCTCTGTTTCCCGTTTAGTGGAAGCTGAAATGATTAACTATGATTTAAAAGAAGAGTTAAATTGGCAGCCTGATTTTGATGAGTTAGAAAAACTTGATCTTTCAAAGGTTAAGATGATGTGGGTAAACTACCCCAATATGCCCACTGGCGCCAATGCCACTCTGGAATTATTTGAAAAGCTGGTGGCTTTCGGAAAAAAACACCAGATCCTGATTTGCAACGACAACCCCTATAGCTTCATCTTAAATGATGATCCCCTAAGTATATTCAGAATTGAAGGTGCCAAAGACATTGCCATAGAACTGAATTCACTAAGTAAATCGCATAATATGGCAGGATGGCGCATAGGAATGGTAGCTGCTAATCCAACTTTTATCCAATATATTTTGAGGGTAAAAAGCAATATGGACAGCGGCATGTTCAAACCCTTACAATTAGCTGCTGTCAAAGCACTTACCCTAGGAAAAGAATGGTATAAGGAAGTAAACAAGGAGTACCTTGAACGCAGAAAGCTGGTTTGGGAAATCATGGATACCCTTCATTGCTCTTACGACAAAAACCAAAGTGGTATGTTTATTTGGGCTAAAATACCTGCTAATATAACATCTTCCATTGAGTTATCAGATAAAATACTAAACCAAGCCCATGTATTTATTACCCCGGGCACTATATTTGGTACTCAGGGCGACAGATACATTCGAATATCACTTTGCTCAAAGCAAGAAGTTTTAAAGGAATCAATAAACAGAATAAAAAAAGCATAAACAATATATTAAGATGGTAAACTTAGATTTAGAAAAAATTAGCCTACCCGGATTAGAATTAGATCGTCCATGGGTTATTGCCGGACCTTGTAGTGCGGAAACTGAAGAACAAGTGTTAGAGACAGCGCAAAAACTGGCTGCTGATGGTTTTAAAATATTCCGAGCAGGAATATGGAAACCTAGAACCCGTCCGGGTGCTTTTGAGGGAGTTGGAACCATAGGTTTACCCTGGCTAAAAAGAGTTAAAGAAGAAACCGGCATGTTTGTAGGAACAGAGGTGGCTAATGCACATCATGTTTTTGAAGCCATTAAGCATGGAATAGATATTCTTTGGATAGGAGCCCGAACCACAGCTAACCCTTTTGCCGTTCAGGAAATTGCCGATGCTCTTAAAGGAGTAGATATTCCTATCTTGGTAAAAAATCCTGTCAACCCTGATTTAGAGCTATGGATTGGTGCTTTGGAAAGAATTAATCAGGCCGGAATTAAAAAGTTGGCAGCTATTCACCGTGGCTTTTCTACCTACGATAAAACAAAATACCGTAACCATCCTCAATGGCAAATTCCTATTGAATTAAAAAGAAGATGTCCTCAGTTACCTATTATTTGCGACCCTTCACATATCAGTGGTAAAAGCGAGTTGATTTACGAAATCTCTCAGGAAGCAATGGATTTAGGTTTTGATGGATTATTAGTTGAAGCTCACAGATGCCCTGAAAAAGCATGGAGTGACGCAAAACAACAGGTTACACCAACTGATTTAAAAAGAATTACAGATAAGATTGTTTTACGTGAGCCTAAAATTGGTGAAAAACCAAGAATAACACTGGATGAACTTCGTCAGAAAATTGATGAATTAGATACAAAAGTATTAGAGGTATTACAAAAAAGAATGGATATATCCGAGGCTATCGGTAAATATAAGAAAGACCATAATATCACCATTTTACAAACCCGTCGTTACGATGAAATTATGAACAATCGTAAAGAAAAAGGTGCAAAAATGGGATTGTCTGAGGAATTCTTAATCAAGTTATTCGAAAGCATCCACGAAGAGTCTGTGACTCGTCAAAATAAAATTATGAACCAATAAAGTTCAGCGAACAGTAAACGGTAAGCAGTTATCTGTTAACAATAAAGAATAAGCAGTATTCACATCGTATAACTGCTTACTTACAACTGACACAATTAACTGTTTGCTGATTACTGTTTACTAAAAAACTGATAACAGGAAGACATGAAAATCTGTATACTTGGAGCCGGAAAAATGGGTACATGGTTAACCGACGCCTTATGTTTAGACCATGAAGTAGCTATTTACGACCCCAACCTTGAAAAGTTAAAGTATATTTTCAATACACAACGTTTGATCAAGCTGGAAGAAATCTCAGTCTTTGAACCCGAAATATTGATTAATGCAGTCACATTAAAATATACCATAGCTGCCTTTAATGAGGTTATTCCTTACCTTCCAAAATCATGTATTATTTCTGATATTTCTTCTGTAAAAACAGCTTTTCAGGATTTTTACGAATCAACCGGCATGCGCTATGTTTCCACTCACCCAATGTTTGGCCCAACCTTTGGAAATTTAAAAGCCCTAAGGGAGCACCATGCTATTATTATAACAGAAGGTGATCATCTGGGTAAAACATTTTTCAAGGATTTCTATAGTTCATTAGGATTGAACATCCATGAATACAGCTTTATTGAGCATGATGAAACCATTGCTTATTCATTATCTATTCCCTTTTCATCTACACTTGTTTTTGCTTCAATCATGAAAAAACAAGAGGCACCGGGAACCACTTTCCGCAAGCATTTGGATATTGCCAAGGGTTTATTGAGTGAGGATGATTATTTATTGTCGGAGATTCTTTTTAACCCTTTCACATCAGGTCAGGTAGAAAAAATACGACTTAAACTAAAAGAATTACTGAATATCATAGAGAATAAAGATTCTGCTAAAATGAAGGAGTTTTTATCTGAGGTCAGAGAAAATATCAAAGAGTAAAGAGCCAAACAAGAGACAGCAGGCAGCATATGAGCAAAGGCAGGGTATTATTAGGGATGAGTGGTGGAATTGATAGCTCTATGGCAGCTTGGTTCTTGTTACAACAAGGTTATGAGGTTGTGGGGATTACCTTCAATACTGTTTCGCCACTTTCTTCATCTGCATCTTTACATTTTATTCAGGAAGCAAAAGACCTTGCCCAAAAACTTAATTTCGAACATCATGTGATGGATGTTTATGATGACTTTAAACGTGATGTTATCGATTATTTTGTAAGTGAATATCTGAAAGGAAGAACCCCTAATCCTTGTATTCGTTGCAACGAAACGATCAAATGGAAATTACTGTTCGAAGAATCAGAGCGATTGAATTGCAATAAAATAGCTACTGGACATTATGTGCGATTAATAAAACAAGATGGATTTTACCACATAAAAAAAGGATCTGACTCCATTAAGGATCAATCATATTTTTTATGGAATCTACCACAGGGCATTCTCCAAAAATGCCTCTTCCCTTTAGGTTCATTTTCCAAAAAGAAGGTAAAAGACCAGGCCAAAGAATTAGGTTTTAAAACAATAGCCGATAAGAAGGAAAGCATGGGTGTTTGTTTTCTTCAAGGTGGTGATTACCGTGATTTTATTTATGAGTTAAAACCTGAACTAAAAGACAAACTGGCTAATGGCGAAGTTTACAGTCATCAGGGTGAAAAAATTGGCACACACAATGGTTTCCCGCTATACACCATAGGTCAAAAACGAGGATTAAACCTGGAGAAAAACCATGGCGAATGTGTTGCAGCCATTGATGCCACAAACAACATATTGTTTACAGCACCTAAAAATACGCTTTTTGCCAGAGACCTTATTATTAACCACTTTTTAACTTGCAACCCTTCTTTTCTTGAGCATTCTCAAAAAGTAGATATACGAATCCGTGGACTGGACTATGTTCCACCTACCCCCGGAACTATTCAAATTATAAATAAGCAATTGCTCATCAACTTTGATGAACCGGTTTGGGCCTTAACTCCAGGGCAATCTATTGTATTTTACCAGCAAGAAGTAATTGTTGGAGGAGGCATTGTGGATGAGATATCAAACACTAACTTATAGTTCTTCCTAATTTCTGTTGCGATTTACTTCTGACACATTGCCATCCAAAATATTTAAATCCTAAGATTCATTTTAGTAACTCTTCTGGTTTTCGGAGTAATTTTATACCTGTCATCGGTCCGATAACCCACAATCCAAATGATATCATCTCCCGAAAGCAAAAGCCACACATCTTCCTTATCTTTTAACGAAAACTTAGCATCAATAAAAAAATCACTTAATTTCTTAAAAGACTTCATGCCTAAAGGTCTGAATTGGTCGCCCTTTTTCCATTTTCGCAAAGTAAGCGGAAACTCCAGC
>JBFHEL010000019.1:0-23250 GCA_041584155.1 Saccharicrinis sp. | reverse complement strand
TAATAGCTGTTTTATAAGACTATACCACCTACAAAAAATCAAATCTTCACTATTAAAACAGCAGCCTTTTGATTTTCGATAATCTTACGGACATAAAGATTTTTAGTCACCTGGCGGGCCATATTTTCCAAATCAACCTCTACTTTTAAGGTCTGAGGTATTGTATTTCTCTCTGGCAGCTCAGGAAGATGTACATATCCTTTTTCTCCGGACTTCACTCTGTCGTTAACCAGATATCCTCCTGAGAAAGTAAATTTAACAGGCATATTAAAAACACCTCCCTTATCCGGATCATAAACTACAAATACATCATTTTTTAATTTTACATCAATATTTATCGCACTATTATCTCCTGATAGGATTTGTAACTTCTTAAAAATGGCACTGATTTCATTTATCGATTCAGAAACCAGGTCTGTTTGTTTTCCTTCCACATCAATTGTAGTAGACTCGTTTAAATATCCACTTAAAGCATCAATTACTACGGCAAAATGCTCAATTGCTCCCACATGATTACCCTGAGTGATCTGCTGCATTCCCGCTAAGTATTTTTCGGATGCCAGTTTAAAAGCTTCTTTTTTTCTGCTTTCTTTAATATTTAAAAATTTTTGCTTTGATAAACGATAATATACATACACATTAGAAAGATCTTCCCACTTCTCGACATACTCATAACCTTCTAAATACTCCGATGATATGGATTTAATTCTGTTCTGCAGGTAATCACGCACTCCATTTTTATCTTCAACCTGATACAATATAGCTTCCGATTTAACTGTTGAATTAATCTGACCAGCAATATCTGCCAAGGCTCTCTCTTTGGCTTTATCCTCATACAAGGCAGGAGCACCTACTTTAGCCACAATGCCGATACCATAGTAATAAGCAGCATTAACAGGTCGCTCTTTTAACCACTCGGGCTTTGATTGCTCCAACAACTCAGCCTGTTTTTTAACCGAAGAACAACTAATCAATAGAGCAAAAAAGGCAAAGCCAATACATAAACGTACATTCATTTCTTTAGTTTTCCGGAGTATAATTTGATATATCTGATGTAATTAATTCAACACAACCATCAATCAATGACATTTCAAGCTCATGGATTGATTTAACAGTCTTTCTTTCCTTCATTAAAGCTCTCAAATCATTTACTTCAGCACTATTCTTATTAATATAATCTTCACTACTTTCTTTGTTAGCATATTTCCAATAACCTGGTACCAATTTTCTATAATCTCCCTCATAAGTAGCATAGTAAATTCTATCTGTCTCCTGCTTATCAAACACGTTCGATACTGCCAACTCGTCTCTGTCCTTACGATTCATGGCATACTCCACGGTAACAGACACTGAACGCTCCATTTCATATTCATAGTATATCACTTTATCATATACCGTTTTTTTCTTTGTTTCATGTGTCACAGCATCTTCATACTCCACTGTATTTTTCAGGTAACCCCTCTTTTCGTTTTTGATAAGCCGACTACTATGAATGCCATAATTAATTACTTTAGCCTGTAAAACAGCTTTAGCATCTACCTGCGCATCATAACCTGTATTGTTTGCAAAAGCGCCATACCTCTGGGTAAATAAATTTTTATCATTTTCTACGGCAGACACCACCTCATACAGAGGATTATTCATATTATTAATACCATTCACCACTTTGCTCTTTAGTTTAACTGCCAAAGTTTGGTAGGCTTCATTCCTATAGCTTACATCGGGTATCAGAATAGTTACTTTAGCTTTATCCAGTGTTTCATTCATTAAGTCTATACTGTTTTCATAAGTTCCAACTTCATCCACAATTTTTTTAAAAGACAGGTAAGAAGAACGGTACATTTGTGAGGACATTAACTGATTTCCTGCTCTATAAATCGGTTCATATTTGGCAATAACCCATTTGGATCTTGCATCCTTATAACTTTCATTCAAAGTCAGGATCTCGGCAAAAATTGGCTCTGAACTTTCAAATTCTTCCAGGCTAAGTGCCTTTGATCCTTCCTGATATAACTTACTTAAGTAGGTATCTTCCATTTCCTGATAATACACACTCTGCTCCTCGGGAAAAATAAGATTCATTCCTACCTTTTGGAGCTTCTGATAGTAATTTTCTGCATTCTTAAATGCATAAACAGCCTCTTTAGCCGTTCCATTCTGGTATTGACTTTTAAACTTATCAATATAGTCATCCAGCACCAATTGTCCGGTACGTTGAAGCCCTATTTGTGCATCAATATTATTTATGTTTTTAGTGAGTGAATTATAGTATTGATCAGCTGCACTGCTGTACAATCCAGAGTTTTCCAGCTCCATTGCTTTTTTCACATACCTTTTACTGGCACATCCGGTTAAGATTAACAGAAAAACAAATAGAAAAATTAGTTTATGCATAAGTTTAAGTTTACTTTCTAAAAAACATCCGTACCTTATTTCACTTCTTTAATTAAGAAAATAATACAAGGCAGCTTAAATAATTATATTTACATACAATGTTATTACTTCATCATTTCAATAAGGTTACCATCTGTGGTCAAAAACTGCTTCATCAAATTCGCCGTTAAGCAAGAATGAACAGGCAATATACCTATTACATCACCTGGTTTTATATTATTTATCCACTCTTTATTGGCTTTAATAACGCCATGCTCCTGCGACAGCGATTGTACTTCTCCAATTTCTTTGGTGGTATCCCATACCATTCCCTGCATAGCAATGGCTTTACCAAATGATATTTCTCCATTAGCTAGCACTATTCTATCCTTTGAGAGATGCACTGCACCTGCATGTACAACAATCTCCATTCTCTCTGGATGCACTGCTATAACGGGAGCTGAGAGACAAACCGCAATATCTTTTAATTCACAACTTCCTATGAGAGTCTGCATATAATCGTAAAAAACCAGGTTGCCGGGTCTGAACTCATCCACCCCATAAAAATCGTTGTATACCGAGCAACTAGGAGTATCTCCCCACGACAGCTGCATCAAAGGAAAGGTATCTTTTAAAAAAGCCTTTAAAGCAAGCATTTTATCCAAGGCTGGTTTGACTTCTGATTTTATCTCATCTTCTCCTCTGGCTTCATAAGTATTTCCAGCATGTGACAAGAACCCAATAAAAATCAAATTCTTAGCGGTTTCTAATAAATTCAATAAGCCTTTTATTTGAGTCAAATCATCGGCATTCACTCCGGTTCGATGGTAACCGGCATCTATTTTTATAAATACCCCAACCGGGTTGTTTATATTCTTCTCGATCAATCTGATAGTAGTCTCATCTTCGACCAGAATATTTAAATTAATTTTTGAAGCCAAATCATTAATAACCTCTGTATGTAAAGCTGTGGCTGTAATAGCAACTGTAATATCTTTCCATCCATGAGCAACAAAATATTCGGCCATTTTAAAGGATGACACCGTTATGCAATCAACACCCTCCTGCCTAAACCACTCCCCCACAACAGCCGACTGATGCGTTTTAAAATGAGGTCGAAAAACACCACCCCAATGTTTAATTCTTTCTGTAGTATTTTTAATATTGGCCTTGCAAATTGCTGTATTCAACAATAAAGCAGGCTCGTATTTTTTATGCATGTACGGTAATTATTTATTGGATCGGGAAAATATATATTATCACGCAATAAAAAAAGCCTGGCCAATAAAAATTGGTCAGGCTCATTATTTTAGTTCTTCTTATAAACTTATTAATTTTTTCTCACGATAGTTTGCTCTCTGTCTGGTCCAACAGAAATAACTGAAATAGGCACTTCCAACTCTGCTTCTAAATAGGCAATATAATTATTTAACTCCTCAGGAAATTCATCTTCCGACTTCATTCCTGTCAGGTCTTCCTTCCAACCCGGAAGCTCAGTATAAACAACATCAATATCTTCGGGCAATTCAAAAGGAAAATCAGTTACTTCTTTACCGTTTATTTTATAGGCTGTTGCTACTTTAATGGTTTCAAAAGAACTTAACACATCTCCCTTAGTCATAATCAGCTGAGTAACTCCGTTAATCATTACAGAAAATTTAAGTGCCACCAGGTCTAACCAACCACATCGTCTTGGCCTACCTGTTGTTGCACCAAACTCATGTCCTGCTTTACGCAACTCTTCGCCTGTTTCATCCTCTAACTCAGTTGGGAAAGGACCACTTCCCACTCTGGTACAATAGGCTTTAAAGATGCCATACACTTCGCCTATTTTATTAGGCGCAACGCCCATACCTGTGCAGGCACCTGCACATATTGTATTGGAAGAAGTTACAAAAGGATACGATCCGAAGTCAATATCCAATAAAGTACCCTGAGCACCTTCAGCTAACACTGACTGTCCGTTTTTTATATATTTATTAATAACATGTTCGCTATCGATTAAACTAAATCTCTTCAAACACTCAATACCCTCTTTCAATCCTTTTTCAAACGCATCTATATCGTACTCAAAATCATACATGGTAAGGAGTTGCTGATGCTTCTTCTTTAAATCTTGGTATTTCTTTTCAAAATTATTCAGAATATCACCTACTCTCAAACCATTCCTACCTGTTTTATCCATATAGGTTGGTCCGATTCCTTTTAAGGTAGAGCCAATTTTTGTTATTCCTTTTGAAGCCTCCGATGCTGCATCCAGAATTCTATGGGTGGGTAAAATAAGGTGGGCTTTTTTTGAGATAACCAGGTTTTTAGTTAAATCCATTCCTTTAGCCTCAAGCTCATCCACCTCTTGCTTAAAACTAATTGGATCAAGAACTACCCCATTACCTATAATATTCATCTTGTCTGTGTGGAATATACCTGAAGGGATGTTATGCAATACATGCTTTACTTTATTAAATTCAAGTGTATGACCTGCATTAGGTCCTCCCTGAAATCTGGTTATTACATCATATTTAGGCGTAAGTACGTCCACAACCTTGCCTTTACCCTCGTCTCCCCATTGGAGACCAAGTAGAACATCAACTTTCATATGTATATTTTTTTCTTTAGAGAATATATTGCCGGCATAAAATACCAGGTTATCTTTTCCGACCAGCAAAAATAGCTATTAATAATGGTATAATGTCATGGTTTTACATATAATTTTCTCAAAAAACAGCAAAATTGTGCAATCCATTCGATTCACTTACAAAATACCATATGTAGAATTAAACGTTTGTATCAAAGCAGATAAACCTTTATCTTAACATAGTTGCTTTAATGAGTAACAATTAAGCAAGCTATATTATCTCTGAACAATACGCATATACAATGTATAAAAGGAGATTTACTTTCTGCAGTTTTTACAAACTCCGTAAATGTATAAGGAATGATGTGAAACTTCAAAACCCATGGTATCCTGAGCATTATTCAAGACAGATTGAATACCCGGATCACAAAACTCAATCACACTTCCGCAATTGATACAAATAAGGTGATCATGCTGCTTTGATTCATATGCTTTTTCAAACTGAGCAATATTTTTACCAAACTGATGTTTAATTACCAATTTACACTCAAGAAGTAAATCAATAGTATTATATAAAGTCGCTCTACTAACCCTATAATTTTTATTCTTCATAAAAATATAGAGTGATTCGATATCAAAATGTCCATCTCTGGAGTATATTTCTTCTAATATTGCAAAGCGCTCAGGAGTTTTACGGTGTCCGTTTTTTTGTAAAAACTCAGTGAAAATTTGTTTTACCTCTTCTTTAGCCTTCACCTTATCCATATATAATCTGATTATAAATAACTGGATAAAGATAGATAATTTGGTCAAATAACGAAATGATTGTTTAGACTAAATTAAAACAAGAGTTTAATTTTGCATTCTTTCCTGTCGGGTAACGCTATGAACCCCTTTTATTCTCACCAAGTTATAAATCAAATTATTTAAATCTTCTACATTATGAATATAAAGATTGATATAACCTTCAAATATTCCGTCATGACTTTCCACGTGAATAGAGCGCATATTAACATTCTGATCATCAGAAATAACTTTGGTTATTTTATTTACAATACCTATCTGATCAATACCTGTTAGCTTAATAATAGCAAGGAAAGACAATAATTTGTGAGTAGTCCACTCGGCAGAAACAATTTTATTTCCCTGACTGGACATTAATTTGATAGCTACTGGGCATTTTCGGCTATGTAAAATAACTTTTTCATCATCATCCACATACCCTACCACGTCATCTCCGGGGATAGGATTACAGCAGGTAGCAATGATATAATTATTGGAATCTGAATCATCGGAAAGCACAATGGGTTTACTTTTATCCACTTTAGGAGAGGAGATCTTATTCCATTTTCCACTCAAGGATAAGCTCCAGTATTTAATCCACTTACTGGTCGATTTTTCCCGAAGTATTTTATCAATATTTTTAAGATCAATTTTTTCGCTACCAATTTTATAATACAGCTCCTCTTTTCTTTCTATTTTATAAAATCGATATAATTTATTTAATATTTTATTATTTATCGTTAACTTTTTTTTATTCAAGGCTTCCTCCAGCAACAATTCACCACGGCTAATAACTTCCTTTCGCTCCTTTTTAAATACGTCTTTAATTGACTTTTTAGCTTTGGCAGTTGTTACTACTTTAACCCAATCATATTTGGGGGTTTGTTTTTCGGAAGTTAAGATCTCCACCTGATCGCCACTTTTTAATTCGTAGCTTACAGGAACCAATTTATAATTCACCTTTGCACCAATACACTTATATCCCAGCCTTGTATGTATTTCAAAGGCAAAATCAAGAGCAGTAGCACCTTTAGGCAATATTTTCACCTCTCCTTTTGGGGTGAAAATCATGATTTCAGAGGCAAATAAATTGAGTTTAAAATCATCGAGAAACTCCATAGAATCGGAAGATGGATTCTCGAGTAAATCGCGAATACGCTGCAACCAGTTATCTATTTCAGATTCCTTATCATGAACCCCTTTGTATTTATGATGAGCCGCAAAACCTCGTTCAGCAATCTCATTCATTCTTTCACTCCGTATCTGTATTTCAACCCACTTGCCTTCAGGGCCCATTACCGTGGCATGCAAGGCTTCATAGCCATTGGCCTTAGGGTTACTTACCCAATCTCTTAAACGGTCGGGTTTAGGTTTATAAATATCAGTAATCAGAGAATAAATATTCCAGCATTGGGCTTTTTCGGGAGTAAAAGAGTTTTGTTTAAATACAATACGAATGGCTAATACATCATATATTTCATCGACCGGAATATTCTTGATTTGCATTTTATTCCAGATGGCATAAACAGACTTTGGCCTGGATTTAATTTCAAATTCTATATCTGCCTCCTCAAGCACCTTACTTATTGGCGCAATAAATTTTTCAAGAACGTCTTTATTTTTCAGGTTATTGGCATCAATCTTACCTACAATATCCTGATAAACATTTGGGTGCTCATATTTAAGACTTAAATCCTCCAGTTCAGTTTTTAAGGAATATAAACCCAAACGATGAGCCAAAGGGGCATACATAAAAAGGGTTTCTCCTGCTATTTTAAGCCGCTTATACTCAGGCATTGAACCTAAGGTACGCATATTATGAAGCCTGTCTGCCAATTTGATAATAATCACCCGGACATCTTCAACCATGGTAAGCAAAAGCTTCCTAAAGTTTTCAGCCTGAGCAGACTGATTTTTATCAAAAACACCTGATAATTTAGTTAACCCATCTACAATAGAGGCCACCTTTTTACCAAAAAGAGCTTCCAGATCTTCGTAGGTATACTCTGTATCTTCAATAACATCATGTAACAAGGCAGCAGCCACTCCGGTACTTCCCAGACCAATTTCCTCAGCCACAATACGTGCAACAGCTAATGGATGCAGAATATATGGTTCACCGGATTTACGGCGCACCCCTTTATGAGCTTCACGAGCAAGTTCAAATGCTTTACTCACCAGCTTAAAGCCTTTACCAGTCTGACACTGGGGGCAAAAACTCAATAAGGCTTCATATTCTTTCCGAATATTTTCCTTCTCCTCAATTTCTGATAACACTTCGTTCATTCAATTAATACACGTTCCTGATACAACTCATGTTTGTTAATAAAATAATAATGACTCATGCTAAGGCCTAAAAACAACCTGACAATTTTTAAACGAATCATTCACGTTTTTTACTATGCTTACAAACTCATTGACATATAATATCCTAATAATATATTATCAATAAAGCAATGATAGTAAAAAAAACCTATTTCCCTGCAACTACCACATAAAATTCATCTTTCTTATAATACTTATTTGCCAAGGCTCTAAGATCCTCTGCTGTAATTGTAAGAATTGTTTGTTCCAACTCTTTAAAATAACTAAAATCCAGATCAAAACCCATAAGAGCCCTAAAGGCCTCCGACACCGCAAAAGGTCCATCCAGATTTCTCAACAGATCACCCAACATAAAATTTTTAACCCTATCCAGTTCCTCCTGCTCAATAAGCTCACTGCATAACTTGTCCATTTCCTTAAAGACCTCTTCCACAGCCAGCTCTCTTTTCTCGGCCAGCACTTCTGTTGAAACTCCTATTACACCTTCATTGATATAAGAAATCAGGTAAGAAGAAATTCCATAAGTAAGTCCTTTTTCTTCTCTTAGGTTCATCATCAACCTCGATCCGAAATAGCCACCAAAAATGGTATTCAACACCAATAACGACAAATAATCCGGATGTGATTTTGTGATTCCGCGACGCACTATTTTTAATGCACTCTGCACAGCACCCTCTTTTTTTTCGATATGCACCTGTCCTTTGGCCGGATTCACCTGAGAGTTAAATTGCTCGTTCACCGAATTGCGTTGCCAGTCATCTCCGCCAAAAAATTTATTCAGTAAAGGTTCCAGTTCTTTTCCAGGCTGACCGGCTACTAAAATTGTACATTGATTGGATATATATTGCGATTGATGAAAAGCTTTAATATCATCCAAAGTTATTTCGTCGTAATGAGGTAGCTTTGCCACCTTACCATAGGGGTGATCCTCACCAAACAGCACCTCTTGTGATTTACGGTAAGCCAGCGTTTTTACTTTTTCTGAGTCCACCATAAAGTCTTGCTTTTTCTTAGCCAAAAACACTTCAAACTCATGCTCACTAAAAGCAGGATATTTTAAAACCTCCTCCACAACAGGCAATAGGTCAGGCAAATATTTAGTTAAAGCATACAGGGTTACTTGCGCATGGTGATAATTCGTTGCCTGACCTAAATAAGCACCGTAATAATCAATTTTTTCAGCCACATCCATTGACGACATTGAAGCCGTACCCTCCTGCATCAAATGATTCGTAAAAGACGCTACCAAAGGTTTTGATGCCTGTACTGTACCTGCAGGAAATACAAAATCTATTTTTACAACATCCTGAGTGCCACCGCTAATCAAATGTACCGGTATTCCATTTCTCAATTTAAATATATGGCTATCCAGAATATTTAATCCTGAGGGCAATACAAATTGAGGTATATTTTTTCTCATTAACATAATTATCTATTTTTACTTTTTGACAAGTAACACAATACTGAGCAGTTTGAGCGGATCAACACCTTATTAGCACAATCCTTTATTTCCTCTGCAGTAACTTGTTGATATTTGCTTACCTCGTTATTTATATCTTCAGCCTCTCCCATCAGCTCAAACTGAGCAAGATTCATCGCTTTATTCAAAAAGTTAATTTCAGAAAAGGTTAATGATGATTCTACTTTATTTTTTACTTTCTGAAACTCATATGAACCCACTAATTCAGATTTAATCGCATCTATTTCTTCCCAAATAGCATTTTCTGCATCCTCAACAGAAACATCATCAGAAATATGACCTGCAAAGGCAAAAAGTCCTTTTTCCATGTCTCCCGATATATAAGCATGCACATCGGTAAATATTTTCTTTTGCTTGACCAAATGCTGATAAAGCCTCGAACTACTTCCATTGGAAAGCACATCTGATAACAGATCCATCGCATAATAATCACTATCCATGCGTGCACACATATGAAATACCATTTGCAACATATCTGTAGGAACATCTCTTTCAACCGTCAGTCTTCTCATTTGATTCTGAGGTGGTTCCGGGATAAGATTTCTCTTAGTTACATTTCTCTTTGGAATATCACCAAACCACTTCTTTACCAGCTCAAATACCTCGTCAGGCTCCACATTCCCTGTTACAGAAATAATGGCGTTATTGGGGGCATAATGGGCATAAAAAAACGCTTTCACATCTTCCAGGCTCGCCTCCTCGATATGCTTAATATCTGCACCTATCGTTGGCCATTTATAAGAATGTTTTTTATATGCCAATGGCCGGATCAATAAAGGCACATCGCCATAAGGCTGATTTAAATACCTTTGTTTATATTCTTCAACCACTACTTTTTTTTGCACATCCAAAGACTCCTGCGAAAAATCCAGCTCCAGCATCCTGTCCGATTCTAACCACAAACCCGTTTCTATATTGGCTGCAGGCAACGTCAGGTAATAATTGGTCAAATCATTGCTTGTCCAGGCATTATTATCACCTCCCACATTTTGCAATGGAGAATCATATGAAGGGATATTTTTACTACCCCCAAACATTAAATGCTCAAACAAATGGGCAAAACCGGTGCGCGAGGGCTGTTCGTCTTTTGAACCTACATTGTACAACACATTTATGGCTGCCAAAGGTGTAGTTTTATCCTGATGCACAATCAACCTCAGGCCATTATCTAATTTATATTTTTGTATATCTATCATTAATTATACTTTACAAAGCATTTAGCACTATTATAAGTGAAGGTAATAGCTTAGCATTGTTTACTATAAACTCAAACACCTAAACCTCGTATGAGTTTATCGCAACAATGAAATTAATTATTCTGTGGGGCGAATGAAATCATTAAAACAGATGATCATTCTTTATTTTTTCAATGGTAGCTGTATATTCTTTTACAATATCGTTGATAATATCCTTCACCGGCAATACCTGATCAATCATTGATGACACCTGGCCAATTTCCAGTTCTCCTTCCTCTAAATCACCCAAAAACATACCCTTTTTAGCTCGTCCTTTTCCTAATAATTCTTTTAATTCATCAATAGAGGCTCCTCTTTTTTGAGCAGCATCAACCCTATTTGAAAACTCATTATGTATCAAACGAACAGGTCCTATTTGTTTTAGAGTTAATGTCGTACCCCCTTCGCCTGCTTGTATTACTTTATGCAGAAAATCAGGATGAGCAGAAGATTCTTTACTGGCTGCAAATCGAGATCCTATTTGTACGCCATCTGCACCTAAGGCCATGGCAGCTACCATCGCTTTTCCTGACCCTATGCCTCCTGCAGCAATCAACGGTAAACTGGTAACCTTTCTAATTTGAGGGATTAACACCATGGTAGTAGTCTCTTCTCTACTATTATGTCCTCCGGCTTCAAACCCTTCTGCAACTACCGCATCTACACCACTCTCTTCGCACTTTTTTGCAAAACGACTATTCGCGATTACATGCACTACAGTAATCCCGTTTTGTTTTAATCTGGCAGTATATTTAGCTGGGTTACCTGCACTGGTAAAAACTATTTTCACTCCTTCTTCTATAACAATATCTATTAATGTATCCACATCAGGATATAAAAGAGGAATATTTACACCCCAGGGATTTTTTGTAGCTAATTTCATTTTAGCAATATGCTCCCTAAGAACCTCAGGATACATCGAGCCCGCTCCCAAAAGCCCCAAACCACCGTTATTACTTACTGCTGAGGCCAGTTTCCATCCACTACACCAAACCATACCTCCTTGTATAATTGGATATTTTATGCCAAACAATGATGTTATCTTATTTTTCATATACTCTAATAATTTTCTTTCAATGGTCATATAGCCTGTCCCGCGAAATGCGGGAGAACTCGCCAGAATGTTTAAATTTAACTCTCAATGGTCATAAAGATCTCACAAGAAAATTCAATCATTCTCCTGTGTGTAAATTAAAGGATTGAATTTGCATGTTCATTTCATGTGTTTAAATTTCAATGTCAAAGGCCACATAGCCTGTACCACAAAATGCAGAAAAACTCCCCGAAATTAATCATACTCCTCCTGCTTAGGCGGGACGGATTATGTGAGAAATTCTTCTCATGGCTCGTTTCATATAATAGGCTTTATTAATAGTCAGCCTGCAAAGATATTAAATTGTTAACAGTTTAAGAACTTAATTACATAAATGAACTTCTCTATCCTATTTTCATACAATTATCTGTATCATTATGGCTATAAAACCATAGAATACAAATAAGAATTTCAAATACTTTTACAATCGCAAAGGCATCCAATTATTAAATACATAAGAAAATAGGCCATTACAATTCAATAATCACCCCCAGTGTTGGCAGCACAGTTCCACTCTCTGTGTAAATTTTACTAAACTGATACCTCTGCTCACTAAGCGGGGCATCAGGATTTTCAATGATTGGTGAGCCCGTATCATCAAGATCCACCACATATTTAACAGGATCTTTTATTTTATAATTATAGGCGTTTTGAATATCGATATACACACTTAACGACCATTTATTGAAGTGATACTTTTTATCTATTCGCAGATCGAGTTGATGAAAGTTCTCCAGTCGTTTTTGATTAAACTGTCCATAATCGAGGTATTCCTTACCACTAATATCCCAGGCTGTTTTAAGCCTGGTGGTTTCATCGTCAACGGGGGTATAGGGAGCTCCTCCTATGAAACGCCATTTGAAACCCACATCCCAATCACGACTTAATACTTTACTGTAAGTTATGGTAAAAAGATGCTTATTGTCCCATGAACTGGGCACATAATCATCATCAATATCTGTAAATTCACTTCGTACAAAAGTATACGCAGCTATAATGCTGGCACCTTTAGGAGAGCGCTGCCGAAACATCAACTCATATCCGAAAGCCCGCCCTTTACTGGTTGAAGTTACTTCTTCATCTCCAACCACTCCATAATCGCTTCCTTTACTAGCCAGTGAAACAGAATCGCTAACCGAAAAAGGATAATCACCATACTTTTTATAAAAACCCTCAACCGAAACTTTTGTATAATCATTAGGTAAGAAATCAACTCCCAGCACATAGTGATTGGAATATATATACTTCAGCCCATTTTTTTTATTCAATAAGTCACCATCACTATTTCTGTAGCCCATTGTTGTGTAGGCAGGCAGCTGATAATATTTTCCTACACTAAAATTTAAGGCCAATTTCTCATAAAGCCTGTAAGAAGCTGATAAGCGCGGACTGAACTGATTCAAAGGGTTATTCATCTTACCAGAATAAGAATTGGCATTAATTCTCATTCCCAAAGAAAGACCCAATCTGCTATTCAAAGAAGAAAAGGAAGCTGAGGCAAAAGCTGCGTATTTAAAAAAATCAAGTGATGAATCATAGTTAACAACCTGAGAAGCACCATCAATATACTCATAAGTAAACGTTGAATTGTAATAGGAGGCTGTTTCCAACGACAATCCGCCATATAGTTCTACATTTCCCAACTTAGAATTTATCTCAGTTCTGAATTTATTTTCTGCTTCCTGGGAGTGATAATCGTAAATCAGATTATCTGCTGTTTTAATATTATCACGATACTTAATAGCTTTATTATCAAGCATATTTCTACTTGCCACAACTGTAAGATAACTTTTATTAAAAAAATGTTTATAATTAACTCCCACTGCATAACTCCATTGATCATTATCAGGGATATACGAAAGAATATACTGATTTTCAGGAGTATTACTGGCATCATAATTCAAATCGAACTGATCAATTGCTCCTACACCGATAAAAGAAATTTCATTTTTTGTATTAATACGTGTTTTGGTTTTAAACTGAAAATCGTTAAAGGTTGGTAAAAAAGGCAAATCCAGTGCTTTAAATAAAAACTGCAGATACGACCTACGAACAGATGCAAGCATAGATGTTTTCTCAGATAACGGTGCCGAAACAGAAGCCGCTACTTCACTGGCTCCAAGCACTCCTTTAATATTCACCTTATCACGACTTCCATCCATTTGCTTAAAGGCAAGCACTGAGCTCATTGCATTACCCCGGTTAACAGGAAAAGCACTTGAATAAAAATCCACCTCGCGAATAAAATCAACATTTAAGATGCCCACAGGACCACCGGAAGCTCCCTGAGTAGTAAAATGATTGATGGTTGGAATCTCTATGCCATCCAGATAAAATCTATTTTCAGATGGTCCACCACCTCTTACAATCAGATCATTTCGGTACGAAACCGAACTTGCCACTCCGGCAAATGATTGAATAACTTTGGAAATATCTCTATTTGCTCCAGCACTCTTTTCAATCTGATCAATACCTATACGCCGCAACGAAACCGGGCTCTCTAACTTACGAATAAAGGGTGAGGGTTTTACTGTCACCTCCGATAAAGAGGTGGAAGTTGGTTCCAGCAAAATCTCGATAAAATCAGTTCTTTTAAATGACAGCATAAACTCTTCTGTGATCAAACTTTTATAACCTAAAAAAGAAAGCTGAAGTTGTACAAAACCTTCACTGGGCAAAATAATGCTAAAATGGCCTAATGAATCGGTCGTTGTTCCCTTAGTTGTATTGTACACAACAACATTAACAAATTCCAGCGGCTCATTTGAAAAAGCATCTTTAACAACTCCTTTAAGCTGGATATTTTGTGCCATCATTCCACCTGCTCCCAATATCAATAGGGCAAACAACAGCCATTTTAATTTTATTTTGTATAAGTTTTCCATAATATTTTTAAACATAAAAATCTTTGATAAGTTCAAAAAAAATTAAATAAATAATCAGATGCTTAAAAAACATTTATATATTTCACAACCTGAAAAGTTTTATGGCACTGTTTAACTGTAAGCCACCCTTAAAGGATTAAAATTAACATCTTCATATACATGGCAAAAGAAAAGCTTCTAAAAAGATTTTTTATATGGCGGTTACGACATATCAGCAATAGACAGTTTTTAATTCTTTTGAGCATAGTTATTGGCTTTGCAGCTGGATTAGCAGCAATTATCATTAAAAAATCTGTTGGTTTCATTCACTATTGGGTACACCATACTATTTCACTAAGTGGATTTGATTGGTTATATCTGATTGCACCCGGAATAGGAGTTCTTTTAACGGTTCTATTTATAAAATACATAGTACGCAGACCAGTACGCCATGGTATACCCAATGTATTATATGCTATTTCGAAGAATCAAGGGCAGATGAACCGTCATAATATGATATCATCTGTCATCGCCAGTTCGTTTACTGTTGGTTTTGGAGGATCTGTTGGATTGGAAGGTCCTACCGTATCTACAGGAGCAGCCATCGGATCAAATTTAGGAAAGTTATTGCATTTAAATTATCGACAAATTACCCTGTTATTAGGATGTGCGTGTGCAGGTGCTATGTCAGCCATTTTTAAAGCACCCATTGCAGCCATTGTATTTGCACTTGAAGTTATCATGCTCGACCTATCCTTAACCTCACTGGTTCCCTTACTACTTTCATCTGCAACAGCCGTAATTGTTTCTTATCTTTTTTTAGGGCAAGAAGTTCTGTACCCTTTTGTCATAGGTCACACATACACCCTTAAAGAACTTATTTACTATGTTATATTAGGCTTAATCTGCGGATTGGTAGCTACCTATTTTACCCGCATGTACATTTATATTGAACGTTTATTTGAAAAAATCAATAACGCCTGGTCCCGCCTTGCTTTTGGGGCAATCTGTTTAGGGGTATTAATGATCTTTTTTCCACACCTGTTTGGAGAAGGATATGAAGTAATCAACGGAGCTTTAAACGGTGATTTATTTTATCTACATGATGTAGGTGTATTTTCACATATGAACGACACCTTTATCAATTTCATCATTATTATGGCATTAACCATTGGCTTTAAGGTCATAGCCACTTCGGTTACTTTTGGCAGCGGTGGTGTTGGAGGTATTTTTGCACCCACCCTTTTTATGGGTGCAAATACCGGAGTTTTATTTGCCACTATAATTAATAAATTTGGTTGGATTGATTTACCGATAAAAAACTTTGCCCTCATTGGCATGGCCGGTTTAATTGCTGGAGTATTACATGCCCCTTTAACCGGACTATTCCTGATAGCTGACTTATCTGGAGGTTACAGCATGTTTTTACCATTAATGATTACTGCCACCATCAGCTTTGTAACTGCCAAGTCTTTTGAAAAACATTCAGTATATACCCATCAGCTTGCCCAACGCAAAGAACTTTTAACACACGATACGGATCAAAATATCATGACCATTATGGAGGTTAACAAATTAATAGAAACTGATTTTGCTATTATTTCACCTGATGCAACTCTGGGTGATTTAGTAAAAACTATTTCTAAAGCACACCGTAATCTTTTCCCTGTGGTTGATAAAGAAGGTATACTACAAGGAATGGTTAAGATGGACGACATCAGGGAAATTATGTTTGAGCCTGAAAAATATGATCATATCAAAGTAAAAAGTCTGATGTATATGCCTGAATTTTTTATTAGTCCTGATGATAGCATGGAAGATCTGGTTGAAATATTCCGCAAGTCAGGCAGATTTAATATCGCAGTGATCAGTAAAGGTAAGTACCATGGTTTTATATCAAGAGCCAATGCTTTTACTGCCTATCGAAATCATTTAAAGATGTTTTCTTCGAGCTTTTAAGTATCAATTACCATTAAACAAACATAATTAACAACAGCACCTTCTCAACACAATAAAGAGTTGTCTTCTCTTTTATTAAAATAGTATTTTATCTCTGAACCCTATACACACCATGCATTGCATAGATATCCTTCACAAAATTAGAGAACAGCAAACCACAAATAACAAGAAATATTTCAACCAAGGCCTTTTTCCTTCATACAGAACAAATAAGGCATTGCGAATAACTCGTGCGGACAACAATATTTTCTTTTCAATATCAACCCTATATATTTTAAACAGCCTACAGCCATACCTACAAGCCAAAGAAAAACAAATTATTACAGAAATCAGGGACGATCTACTTCCTAATCTTAAAGACTACACCAATAAGCCGGAGAGAAACTCTTTTAACTTTTGGCCCAAGAAAGCAAAAAAGCATTTTCCTTACGGTATGATTTTACATCAATTTGAAAAATTTAAGCTACCTGATGATATTGACACCACAAGTATGTCACAGTTGGTAAAACCCATTGAAAAGAAAGAAGCATTTAAAACAAAACAGGCTATATGCTCTCATACTAACCTGGCTCACAAAAGGATTAAAAACGGTCACCATCAACTCCATCATCTGAAAGCCTACTCTACCTGGTTTGGTGAAAACATGCCCATTGAATTTGACATCTGTGTTCTTAGTAACTATCTCCTTTGGCTGGACTATTATGGCTTTGAACATAACGAGTACGACAAAGCGACCTTACATTTGATTGAACAAAACATTGAACAATCGTTATACTTTAAGTCCCCATTTAAGTCAGCCCCAGAATACCCCGAAACAGCCATTATTCTATATCATTTGGCAAGGGTAATTAGTGCAACACCTTATCTGCAAAGCTGCAAAGATAAGGTAGTACAGGATTTAAAATACGAATTCAAAAACACACAAAATGAGTTTTTTAAAATGATCACAAGTAGTTCATTATTAAAACTCGGCATCAAAACAAAGCAATTCAGCATCCACCAACTACCTGCATGCTTTACAGAACAATGGTGGTTTACGGCTGGTTTGTTGTCGGTTTATTCAAATCCTATAATTCAGGTCATTGCCCCCAAAAGTGCATTTCATTTCAGATTCTATTGCCCGGCCTTTAACCTTAGCCTACTTCTTGAAAACATGGTTATTTGCCAAAACACTCCTCAAACAGATATTTAAATAAAAATATTTTGTTCTGTGTGCTAACCACCATTATTTTTTTTAAAAAAAAATAATTTTTTACTTAATTTAAAAAAATGGGGTATTCATTTAAAAAGAGCATTATCTCATTTAAAAAATAACAGATAATACAATTTTCACTATGCCTTGAAACGCACTCAACGCTTTTACATTCTTGGATAATTCAACTATATAAGCTACTTTTAACCATCGAAAACAACCTAACAAACCTAATTATTAACCAATCCCTAAAGAGAGAATGGAGAAAATCTTAACCAAACCAACCAAATTAAAATTAAGAAAAATTACAGATGAAGAATGGAAAGTCATTCCCGGCACCAATAACAAATACAAATTAAGTAACTATGGAAGGGTCAAAAGTTTCTGTTATGACGAAGAGCATGGCAGAATTGTTAAACCCGGAAATATTAAAGGTTACAAAAGTATTAACTTAAGGGTGAATAATCAGAAAAAAACTTTATTGATTCATAAATTGATTGCTGAACTTTTTTTACCTCCAAAAGATAAAGATCAATCAGTTGTTATACATAAAGACTGGAACAAGCTTAATAACCATATTAGTAATTTACAATGGTTATCGAAAGAAGAAAGTTTTTACAGATCACAATCAAGGTTAATTGAAGCAAGAAGAAAGAAAGGAAAAATTGTTACCAACTCCAAGCTAAATACCGATGATGTTAGTGCCATAAAGCAAATGCTGGACAAGGGAAGAAAACAAAAAGTAATTGCTCAATTGTTCTGTGTAAGTGAAATGCAGATTTCCAGAATTAAAAATAACATTAGTTGGTCAGAAATATAATTCTGACAAAAGATATACCTTAATTACCTCCCTAACTATAATTCTATCCTATCGAGAAAAAGGCTGCCTACACCAAACCAGGCAGCCTTTTTAGTTTTGCTGCTATTGGTTAAAAAAATGTATTTACTGAAATAGTTGCGCCAAATACTATGATAAATAAACTTGTACACTTTTTCTAATGCTGTTCTAAAAACCATAAGTCTCAAAAGCAACCTTTATTATGCTCAGGTTTAAGGAATTTGGGTCCGCATCACATCTGCACTTATCTGAAAAATAAGATGCTTTATTGATTTAAAAAATGGGATTCTTAATTCAGGAAAGAATAATGGATAGCATCAACATCTTTGTATACATATTGAACACTATCCATTTTTATATTTATTTACTATCTTCTTCTACGGCTATCGCCTTTTGAATCAGACCTTCTGCGCGTATTACGTTTAGGTGGTTTTGCCGTTGCAGGTTCTACATATAAACTTTCACCTTCGAAACTCACACCCTTCAAGGCATTAATTACATCTTTTTGTCCACCATCTTCCACTTCAAAGAATGAGAAATTTCGTAATACCTCAATCTTACCAAAGTTCACTTTCTTTTTTCCGCTATTTTCATTCACCAATCCCATTAATCGTTGAGCAGTAAGGCTATGAGCCTTACCCACATTAATATACAAACGGGCAAAATTACTATTTCCTCTTCTGCCTGATCTATCGCGCTCAACATCTTTTTTATAAACATTCAGATCGCTGGCATCCTTGTAATAAGAAATAAATCGATTAAACTCAACCGACACAAATTTCTTAATTAATTCTTCACGCTCAAAACCTGATAGTTTCTCAAAAATTTGCGGTAAAAACTCATTGATTTCGTCATGATTCACTTCTACTTTTTCAACCCTGTCAATCAGGTGAAAAACCTGACGCATACAGATCTCATTTCCGGAAGGTATCATTTCACGACTAAACTTAATCCCTGATATACGTTCAATCTCACGAATCTTACTTGATTCTTTGGTATGAATAATTGCAATACTGATTCCTTTTTTACCTGCTCTTCCTGTTCTACCACTTCTATGAGTATAGGCTTCAATATCATCAGGTAAATTATAGTTAATTACATGCGTCAATTCATTCACATCTATACCACGAGCAGCCACATCAGTAGCTACTAATATCTGTAGGTGACGGCTACGAAATCTATGCATCACCTGATCACGCTGAGCCTGAGACAAATCGCCATGCAAGGCATCGGCATTATATCCATCAGACATTAACTTTTCAGCTACTTCTTTAGTTTCATGACGTGTTCTACAAAACACAATACCATAAATATCCGGATTATGATCTGCCACACGTTTTAATGCCAAATATCTATCACGAGCATGTACCATATAATAGATATGCTCAACAGTATTTGCACCGGCATTTTGCTTCCCACATTTTATTTCAACAGGATTATTCAAATACCTGTTTGCCATATTTTCAATCTCACGCGGCATTGTTGCAGAGAACAAAAGAGACTGACGTGTATCTGGAGTATTTGAAATAATGGAATCTAACTCTTCTTTAAATCCCATATTAAGCATTTCATCAGCTTCATCCAGAACAAGCCAATTTAGATTCTCTAATTTAAGAATTCCTCTTTTAGCTAAATCATTAACCCTTCCTGGCGTTCCCACCACTATTTGGGTACCCCTTCTTAACTCTTTAATCTGTTTTGAGATATCTGCACCACCATAAACGGGAGTAACTAGAAGATTAGAAATGTACTTTGAATAGGCATTTAAATCCTTGGTAATTTGCAGAGCCAACTCCCTTGTAGGACAAAGAACCAATACCTGAACGTATTTTTGGGTCGCATCCACTCTTTCGATAATGGGTAAGCCAAATGCTGCTGTTTTTCCTGTTCCTGTTTGGGCCAAAGCCACTACATCATTTTTTCCTTCTTTTAATTCTGGAATAGTTTTTTCCTGAATCGGTGTTGGATTTACAAAACCCAATTCACCTACAGCCTTTAGAATTTCCGGAGACAATCCGGTTTCTTCAAATGTTATCATAAATTGCTTTTTTTCCAGCCCACCTCGCTATTCGTCTACAAAAAATTAACTGGAAAAGAGAAGCTCGCTGAATAATCTATTAAAAATGAATGATTTATACCTTTGTACAAATCGACCGCAAAGGTAGTTTAATTTTGCATTAATTAATCACCTGTTTTACCAAACCCCAACAAACAGCCTCATATAGTATTTAATATCAACCTATTACATCTGTATAAAATATTTATTTTAACATAAATAAACAATACCCATTAATTTAACCACCAAGGGGTATAATCAACACCTTTAGGTGCTACCAAGCTGTTAATCATTCAAAAAAGCAACTTATCACAAGTTAACCACATCAAAATCATAGCTCAATAAAAAAAATTGACTAAAATTAACATACGCATGTCATCTAATTCAATTACTTTTGTTGCTCATATGGAAAATGCAGCAATTTATTTCAGACGCTTTTTAATCTGGCGTGTTAAAAACATCAGCCAAAAGAATTTTATTCTTATACTAAGTTTAGTTACCGGTATGGTAAGTGGTTTATCAGCCGTATTACTTAAGAACACCATTTTCTACACCCATCACCTGTTAATGGGGGAATCTCATATCGAAAACATCAACTTACTTTACCTTGCCTATCCTGTGATAGGTATCTTTATTGCGGTATTTTATTCTAAGGTCATTTTAAAAGACAATCTGGGACATGGGGTATCTAAGATCTTATATTCATTAAGTAAAGGTGGTGGAAAAATAAAAAGTCATAATAACTACTCTTCCATTATTGCCAGTACTTTTACCATTGGCTTTGGAGGTTCTGTTGGATCGGAGGCTCCCATAGTCTTAACCGGGGCTTCCATAGGTTCAACATTGGGCAGAGTATTTCACCAAGACTACAAAACCATATCCTTACTAATAGGTTGTGGTGCTGCAGGTGCTATATCCGGTATATTTAAAGCACCCATGGCCGGTTTGGTATTTACCTTAGAAGTATTAATGCTTGGCTTAAGTATGGCCTCATTGGTTCCCCTTATTATTTCTGCTTTTAGTGCGGCAACGGTAGCCTACTTCTTTATGGGAGATGGTGCAGAGTTTTCATGGCATCTGGAAAATGCTTTTATTTTAAATAATATTCCTTTTTATATATTATTAGGTATCCTTGGAGGTTTAATCTCTCTTTATTTTACCCGAGGTTTAATGTGGACCGAGAATAAATTCAGAAAAATCAATAATCCTTACCTGCGTTTGCTGGCCGGTGGGGCTGTTTTAAGTATCCTTATTTTTCTTTTTCCTCAGCTTTACGGCGAAGGTTACTCAACCATTACGGCCTTTTTAAATGGAAATAAAGACATTGTCTTCGATAATAGTTTATTTTTTGAATTAAGAGAACATGAATGGGTATTACTACTCATCCTTGCCATGCTGGTTGTTGTTAAAGTGATTGCATCAGCTGCTACCACAGGAAGTGGTGGTGTAGGGGGAGTTTTTGCCCCATCTCTGTTTACAGGTGGAGTTGCTGGATATTTCTTTGCCCGATTGGTAAATGCCTCAGGATTATATATACTTCCAGAAAGTCATTTTACCCTGGTTGGAATGGCTGCCCTGATGGCAGGTGTTCTACACGCCCCTCTTACAGCCATCTTCCTGATAGCCGAAATTACACATGGCTATGACCTGTTTGTTCCCTTAATGATCACCTCAACGATCTCCTACCTGACCATCATGTATTTTGAACCCCATTCAATTTATACTAAACAGCTGGCTCGAAGAGGAGAACTGTTAACTCATCATAAGGACAAAGCCGTTTTGACTTTAATGCGTTTAAACAAAGTATTAGAGACTGACTTTTTACCTGTAAAATCAACAGATACGCTGGGAGAGCTTGTTAAAACAGTAGCAAAGGCAAAAAGAAACTTATTTCCTGTAGTTGGATCTAAAGGTCAGCTAAAGGGGGTGGTTTTACTGGACGACATTAGAGAAATCATGTTTAATCATGAAAGATATAACGATACACATGTGGAGGAGTTAATGGAAGTACCCCCGGCATTTATCCAGATAAATGAAAGCATGGATTCAGTGATGAAAAAATTTGAAGAGACCGGAGCATGGAATTTGCCTGTAATCGAAAATGATAAATACATCGGTTTTGTTTCTAAATCAAAAATTTTCTCTGTATACCGACGGGTACTTATTCACTTTTCAGATGAATAATTTTTATATACTAAGAGTAAAAATTAAATTTGCATTTCTATTCATTTAGAAATATAACTATCAGTTTTTTCAATACAGGATGAAGGAAAATTTACATGCGAAACGAACCACATCCTCTAATTAATTTCTTTTATGAAACGCGACGATAAAATATTTGAGCTAATTGAGAAAGAACACCAACGCCAGCTTAATGGTATTGAGTTAATTGCTTCTGAAAACTTTGTAAGCGAACAAGTGATGGAAGCAATGGGTTCGTACATGACCAATAAATATGCAGAAGGCTATCCTGGTGC
>JBFHEL010000018.1:0-24056 GCA_041584155.1 Saccharicrinis sp. | reverse complement strand
TGAAGCTTTAATACTGCTGGAAGAAGAAAAGGTAGATTTAGTTATTACGGATATCAAGATGCCGCGAAAGGATGGTATATCTTTATTGCAGGATATGCGTAATTCAGAAAGACTTAAACATATTCCTGTGATTGCAGTAACCGCCATTACAAATCGAAATAAATCACAAGAAAAAGGAAACGCAGCTTTTAGTTCGTATATCTTTAAACCATACTCCATATCTGATATTGTAGAACAATTAATAAAGTTTTTACCGTACTCCAAAAGTGATAGAGTGAAGGAGAAGTCCGTTGAGATGGTCGATTTGAGTTTTAAGGAATTAGCTCCTGTTGTTATTGATCATTTGAAAGAAAGAATTATTTCCACCTTTCAAATCATAAAAGAAAGACAGGCTCAATCGGAAGTGATGCAATTTGGATATGATTTAATTGATGCAGGTGTAAAGTATGATGAAGAAATACTGGTAAGTTATGGAAAGGAGGTGGTATCCTCTATGGAACAGTTTGATATTACAAAACTATTAGAGGGCTTTGAGTGGTTTGGTGGTTTATTAGAATTTAATAAAATATCTGTTCAGGAGTAACTGATCTAAAGTGAAGGGGTGGGTAATTCGAACTGTATCTGGTCGTATTTTTATGCTGTTTCATTTTGATGGAATGATATCTTAAAGTCAATTAAGCAGGTGCTCAGGTTTTATTAGGGGTGGTAGAGAGTCTTCGTGCAAAACCACAAAGTGAAGCTGTTAAATATTATAGTTAAGGACATTATTGTTTGGTTGTTTTTATGAGCCTGTTACGGTATTCCGAAATTTTATAGATGGTTTTATTGCAGGCTTCTATGTCAAATTTTTTAAAATTGTCATCCAGTTCTTTTCCTAACAGGTTAAAGTTTTTATCGTTATACTTAATGCCAAGTTCAATAATCAGTTGAGAAAGAGCCCTCATTTTTTTTGAAGAGTGAAGTGTTTTAATCTCTGCAACTAATGGCGATATAACTTGATTAAATTCCTGAATAATTTCGTTGATATTGCTATCCGGAATCTGCAGTTCATTTTCATTTATAACATATTTTTTTGTTTTTTTCATCTTAATAAACCACGATATGTTGATGATAAGTTCTTCCAGGTTAATGGGTTTGCGGATGAAGCTATTGAAGTTTTTATTTAATTTAGAATCTTCAAAATTATCGGATGCTGTTAATGCAATGACAGGGATATTTTTGGTTTCTGGTATTGATTGGATTTGTTTTAAGGCTTCATACCCATCCATAATAGGCATTTTTACGTCCATAATAATCAGGTTAGGCTGCTGCATTTTAGCTATGTTTATCGCTTCTTTGCCATTGGTAGCCTCCAGAATTTCAAATTTATAGGGCTGTAATAATTCCTTAATAATACTTCTGTCAACATCCCGGTCGTCTACAATTAGTATTTTTGCAAAGTCAAATTTTACACGATCGGTATGTAGCAATACTTCACGGGGTAATTTATTTTCGTTTTCGATGGCAGTAATGTTGGGAATTTTTATGGTAAAAGTACTGCCTTTGTTAACTGTACTGGTTACTTCTATAGTCCCATTCATTAAATTTATTAATCTTTTGCTAATCGATAGGCCCAGTCCTGTTCCTTCAAATTTGCGGTTTTCCTGATCTTCCTGTTGTTTAAAATCCTCGAATATGGTGTTTATTAAATTATTATCAATGCCTATGCCTGAGTCTGCTATGGCAATAATCAAATCATAAGTCCCATCGGGTGTATGTTTTAATGAATAGGAAATATTTACAAATCCTTGCATAGTAAATTTAATAGCATTACTAATTAGGTTGATAAGGATTTGTTTAAGTCTTATTTCATCAATAAAAATAGTTTCCGGGATATGACTTTTTTCCTGAACTTGATAAGATAGTCCTTTTTCATGTGCTTGCACCTCAAATATTCTGGAGATATCCTTTATCAGTTCACCTAAATTTACTTCAGTAACTTTTAGCGTGAGTTTCTGAGCTTCTATTTTTGACAGATCAAGAATATCGTTAATAATCGATAATAAAGCTTTTCCGCTTTTTGTTATTGATGTAATGTAGTTTAAGCTATCCTGATCTGTAATCTTTTTTTCTAATATCTGAGAAAAACCAATAATAACATTAAGTGGTGTTCTTATTTCATGACTCATGTTAGCCAAAAAAGAACTTTTGGTTTTGTTGGCCGACTCTGCCAGATTCTTGGCTTGCAGGAGTTCAATCTCAGATAGTTTTCTTTCTGTGTCATCCTTGTAGCTCCATATTCTGCCCACAAGCTTATCTTCCATTTTTTGAGGACCCGAATAACACTCTAAATATCTGCCATTATTCAAACGGATAATGGTTGTGAATTTTTGAATTGAGGTTGACAGGGAAAGGTGGTTGGCTATACTTTTGCTTGAATCTTCTTCACTAATAAGGGTTTTTATGTGCAGTTCAAAATCTCTTAAGGAGTTAATGCTTTTGTAAATTGGAATCTTCCATAGTTTCCTGAGCTTACTATTCTGATAAATTATTTTGCCTTCCATATCTAAAACCAGTATGCCGGCAGAGGTTGAATCAATAGTAGCTTGTAGTAATGAACGATTTTTAAGGAGCTTTATTTCCTTGATTTTACGGTCGGTAATGTCCTGAAAATAACCAACAATAGATATGGGATTTCCATCAAGATCCCATTCTGAAATAATACCAGTGCTTAAAATCCATTTTTGAGTGTTGTTATGAAGCTTAAAGCGAAAAGTAGAGTTGTAACTGGCACTTAAACCTTCTTTGAAATCATTAAATGATTTTTCAGCTATGTCAAGGTCTTTAGGATGGATGTACTTTGATAACCATTTAAAATTCAGGTTTTTTATTTCAAGATTGTTCTCTTCAATCAAAAATTTAAAAAAAGGATCAATCATAAACTGTTGTGTACCCATATCGTACTTCCAGATTGCGATTTTACCATTTTTTGTGGCCAGTGAAAAGGTGTGCTCTCTATCGTTGTCGCTTACATTATTGCCATATTGGTTTGATATATTATCCAATGTCATCAGGTATCCGTCAAAATTGGATGAGTTGCTTTTGATTTTATTTAGCTGAATGGCCACCTTGTATTCTGTCCCATTTTCTGAAATAAGAATGAGTGAATTAGTTGTTTTGTTGTCGTTTAATTCAAAACGTTTAACATATTCTAATATATTAAATGATTTGCCAGAATAGGCATCGTAGAGATCAATCTTATCGTTTATGTTATGCTCGATAAGTTGAACTTGACTAAGGTCAGTTAAATGGCAAAGTTGACTATTTACCGCATGAATCTTTCCGTTAAGGTCAAATGCGACAAATGCTATATTGATCGAGTTAAATATTTCAAAGTTCAAATTTGTGTCTTTCCCTGACATTAAGTTAATGTTTTATACGATTCGGATATGTTAAAACGAACTAATATTTCTATACGCAATCTTAAAACCGGCACATTCATAAAGGTTATCACTTTTCCAATTTGGTATGGTTAAGTCAAGATATAGTTTTTGGGTGTTCATTATTTTTACCGATTTATTATCAGTAAGTCCTTCCGATGAATTATCATACAACACCTGATTGTTCGCATTTATAATTTTAAACTGGATGTTTCCCACTTTTGCCTTGGAATAAGTTGAGAAGAAGTATTCTTTACTGCCGTAGGCATTCAGTACAATTCTTACTTTCTTTCCTTTACGCATTTTTATGGATCGTGATGAAGAACTTATTTTAAAGGATTTGTCAGGGTTTATACATTTTTTTTCAGTGTTGGTACAATCATTTGCATATGAAACTATACTAATATAGTTTAAAGCATTAAACAGAAGTAGGAAAACAATGATTCGTTTCATCTTGCAATATATTTGTTAGGTTATTTATTATTATTGTAATCGAACTAACATAAAGATTGCTTTATTGCAATAATAAAAATAACGCAATTTGTTATGTTGAATTATTAAGGCCTAATGAGTCTTGTTCTGAAATCCTGAATGTTATCCGAGAATATAAAATAATTTTCTTCGGTTATTTCAAATTCATTTTTTCCTTTAACATGTAATGAGCCATCTTCCATGTTTTCAACACCTGCAGATGAAGAAGTAATAATTAAGTTGTCGAAAGACCGCTCTAATACCTTTAAGTCGTGAATAAGATCATTAACGGATGGTGATTTTTTATAGGTATCCAACATCGTAACCAAATCTTCAAAGAGTAATTTTTGCTCGGCAATACGGTTAATTGCCTCTTTTTGTTTTTCAAAATCATTATGTAAATAAGAACTAATAAAAAGACTTTCGGTTAAGGTTCCTACAGACAGTAAAGAGAGCGTTTTGCCTTCATCGTATTCCTGTAAATAATTAATAATTGTATCGTATAAGTCTCTTGATAATTCGTATAATGAGTCAGGTTCAAGTGATGCATTTATTATATTATCTTGCTGTTCCTTAGTGAAATCAGGATTAATATTCAGATCTTTTAACAGGTAGTTTACTACTGCTATATAGGCAGGAGTGAAATCTGATTTGTTAAAAGCAGATAGATAGGCTAAATCAGCAAAATAAACACCTAGGGCTATGGTTTTCTTTTCGCGCGATGAATAAAGTTTCACATTGTTTTGGTCGTTTAGTAATTTGGCATTGAAATGCACTTGATTATCATTAATATAGGTAATAATCTCTTCGGGCGATGGTAATGCATAAAAGATAGCATCGATGGAGTCAATGACATTGATCGATTCGAAATTTAAAGATGTTTCCTCTGTGGTATCTTTTTTTTCATTACTGCAACTATTGCATCCAATAATACTTATTGAGAGTAACAGGATCGTTGTATAAATAATTGACTTTAACATTGTGTATTAATTTTAAAT
The DNA here is from genome assembly GCA_041584155.1 of Saccharicrinis sp. Lineage (GTDB taxonomy): Bacteria > Bacteroidota > Bacteroidia > Bacteroidales > Marinilabiliaceae > Saccharicrinis. The sequence continues at coordinate 19,168 of JBFHEL010000018.1, read as the reverse complement.
ATGGTTTAGTAGTTACTTATTGTTAAATATCCATTCAAACTTTAACTGATTGTCATCTTCTTCTATAGTAAATTCGCCATGATGAAAATTCATTATTAAATCGCTATATGAAAAATAGAGTAATGATTCTTTATGGGTAATCAGCGTATTTTCATATGCTTCTTTTTTGCATGATATGGTTAGGTTACTTTGTGTATTTGTTGAATTTGAATCGATATTTATAATATTGTTGTTGGACATATACTTTAAAATGGTATCTAATACCCCAACAATAGAGTTTTTTATTAATCCTTTGTCGCCGTGAATTTTACTTGTTGCCATTAATTGGCAATTAATATTTATTTGTTTTTCATTTAAGGTCTCGTCAAGATGAATTAAAATCTGTTCTATTGTATTGTTCAGGTTGATGGGTTTGTTTTGTACCTGACTGCCATTTTTTATCAACGTGATTTGATTAGCCATCTGTGCTATTAAATCAATTTTATCAACCGATTGTTCAAGCAAATTTATCATTTCTGATAATTTTGATGATTCAGCTGAGTGTTTGATTGAATTAACTGCCTTATTTAAACTATTTAAGGGTAAAGTTATTTCTTTTCCAATAAAAGAAAGGAATTTATCTTTGGATTCGGTTAACGACTGTAGTTGTTCATTTGTTTTTTGAAGTTCTAAAGTACGTATATTTACCTTTTCTTCAAGTTGATCGTTTATTTTAATTAGTTTTTCCTTACTTGTTTTTAATTCAATATGCGTATTGACTCTGGCTAATAGTTCAAGTGTGTCGAAGGGTTTAGAAATAAAATCCTGGCCTCCAATTTCAAAACCATAAACCGTACTTTCCTTGTCTGATTTAGCAGACAAAAAGATAATGGGCATGGTATCGTATTTTGATATGCTTCGTATTTTCTTACAGACTTCAAAGCCATTAATCTCGGGCATCATAATATCCAGAAGTAGTAAGTCAAAGTATTCTTCTGTCAACCAATCAATTGCTTCGTGACCTCCTAAAGCTATCTCTACTTCATAATTATGATCATGTAGGATATTACCAAGTAACTGTATGTTCTTGGGATTGTCGTCAACAATCAATATTTTACCTTTTCTCTCCATATTTGCTGAGTCGTTTATCTTATCAGTTGTATGTTTCCTTTTTTCTCAAGAAATGTGTTGTTGTATGTTTCTACTTTTACAATAAAATTGTAAATATCTGCACCTTGTGCATTACCTTTAAATTTACCATCCCATCCTGTTGATATATCTGTACTGTTAAATATTAATTCGCCAAAACGGTTGTATATTTTAAAATAGATTAACTCTTTTATTCCCCATCCATTTACATATATCACATCGTTAATGCCATCGTTGTTTGGCGTAAAAGCACTGGGTACATCTACCGAATACTTTTTTTCAACGGTAATATTTGTATTGTATTCCATTGTAAAACAATCACTTGTGTCTGTTACTTCAACGGTGTAAGTGATGTCTTCAAGAGGATTGACAATGGGATCACTACAGCTTATACAGGAAATATCGGTATTAGGTTTCCATAAATAGTCTTTAATATCAGGTTCTGCAATGTTAAATTGTACAGATTCTCCTATAATAATAGTAGTATCTGATAAATTTACTGTTGGATATTGTTGTACGGTGATTTTTACAGAGTCGGTATTTTCGCAGGTGTTCTCATCGCTTACCAGTACTTTAAAAGATGTAGTTGTACCAGGTGATGCTATGGGTTGGTCAATATTGGCATCGTCGAGATATTGTGCATTATCCCATTCGTAGGCAATACCTCCCTCTGCCCAGATTAAAATATTATCGCCATAACAAATAAAGGTATCAGGCGAGGTGGTGATTTCAGGCAAAGGAAATGCAGTTGCCACAGTCGAGGTGGTATCATAACAACCAAATTGATTACCTGCAATTAATTCAATAGTATATTCTCCATCACTGGTAAAGGTAAGTGTTGGGTTTTCATCAGTAGAGTACAGTGAATTACTGGTAGTCCATACATAAGAATCAGCCAGGTAAGAGTTATTAACCATGTTGGCATCAAACGGAATACAACCTGAATCAACATTGTCCTGATAAGCAATGCTGGCCTCTATTTCATAAATGTATATCGAGTCACTAATGATTTTATTGCATGTGTAATCTGCATCAGTAGTTAAATATAATGATGGGTATATTTTGCCTTTTTGCTGGTATTGATGTGTTGTGGTGGAGTCGGTAGATGAATTGCCATCGCCAAAATCCCATACAAGAGAAGAGATATTTTGTGCATTAGTTAAGGAAAAGGATATTTGGTTATAGATACAAGCGGTATCTGCCAGATTTATCTCTGCATAAGGACCTCCTATATTGATGTATCCTTCCTTAGTAATGGTGTCGGCACAACCATTAGAGGTGTAGGCAATAAGGCTAATATTAAACTCTCCGGGTGTTGTATAAATATGATAGGGATTTTGTAGGTTAGATGCATTTAAATTATCACCAAAAGACCACTCCCAGCTATTTAGATTCTCGGAACTGGATTCGTCAAAAAATTGGACAATAAAAGGATAGCAATCAGATTCTTGCAGGTCACTTGTGAATGCGGCAACAGGTGCCTTTTGTATGTTAATATATGAAGGTACACTGTAGGTTTCTTCACAACCATGATCGTCAATAATTTTTAAGGATACATCATAGTCTCCATCCGTATCATAAGCATGCTTAGGGTTGCGTAAGGTACTGGTGGTGCCGTCCCCAAAATCCCAATAGAAGGCTTCAATATTGCTAATGGATTCATCAGAAAAAGTTATGGAATCATTGATACAGGAAGTGACATCAGAAGCACTAAAGTTGGCATCAGGATCAATTACCGAGACTTCACTATTTAATGTTTTAGAATCTGAGCAGCCGAGTATGTCTGTTATGGTAAGGCTAACATTGTAATTACCAAAATCAAGGTATTCATGTATAGGGTTTTGTTCAGAGGAGCTTTCTCCATCACCAAAATTCCATTTCCAGCTATCAATATCCAATTCAGAAGACGAATTGTCTGTAAACTCAAAGTAAACAGGAAGGCAGCCTTCTTTATAGTTAGAAGAAAAGTCAGCCTCAGGTTCATATATAGTAATCGTTTTTGAAATTGTATCTGGACAGTTATTAGTATCTTTAATAATTAATTTACTGATGTAAGTGCCTCCCGAGCTATAGGTATGGGAAACAGCTTCATCACTTAGTTGCAGGGCACTATCATCGCCAAAGTCCCACAGGTATAAGCCTGTCTCTCCGTTGTATAAAAACTTATCCGTGTCTTCGCTGTTTGCTGGGTCGAAGGTGATGCCTGTATTTATACATGGTTTGGTATTGATTGTATCAAAATAGGCCGTGGGATTTTGGATCCAAACATCCAGTGTGTTGGTGAAAGAGCAGCCATTGGTGGCATTTTCGGCGGTTAAAGTGAGTTCGTAAGATCCTTTTTCGGCATAGGTATAGGTGGGGGTGTTACCCTGGTTTGAGATAGTGTTCCCATCGCCAAGGTCTAAAGTATATGATTCTGCATCATTTAGAGTGATAGAGAACTGAGCCTGGTTATAAGGGGAGTCGCACTGATTAATCCTTGACAATGAACTGATTGGTCCATTGATATATAAAACATCGTTTTTTTGTACACTGCTTAGGCATCCATTGTTGTATATCCTTAGTGTAACATCCATATAACCAGTGTCGGTATAGAAATGATAGGGGAGGCCAAAATCACTTATTTCTCCATCACCAAATTCCCAAACGGTATTGTCTATAAGGTCCAGATCTTCTGATGTGTTTTCAAACTCTACTTGTTCGTTCGCGCAAAAAACATCTTTATTTTTTACAATAAAATCAACATCGAGTAATTGTCCTACTTCAATAGTTTTATCTGTTTCAACAATACAACCCCGACTTGTTATTGCAGTTAGTGTAACAGTATATTCTCCAATATCAGTATAACTGTACGAGAAATCATCATTTGAAGCTGTGGTGGTTCCATCGAGAGACCATGAGTATTCTTGAATATTATCATAGGTTGTGTTGTATTCAATATCTTGGCTAAGTGTTAAGGCCAGTGGTGTACAACCACTTGTTGAGTTATCAGAAATAATGTTAACCTCAGGTATTGTTATTGTGACCGAATTTTCCTTTACAGCAGTAGCTGTGCAGCCATGATTGTTAGTCACAATCAAGGTGTCGGTGTAGCTTTTTGTGTAATTGTTTACTAAATCTTCGGTCGATACATAGGTAATGACGGGGTTTTGTTCACTTGAAAAGGAGCCATTACCAAAGCGCCAGTCGTATATGCTAATATTTTCAGCTTCGGGGGTGTAGCTTATTTCAACGGGAACCTCACAACTAAATTCAGAGGAAACAGAGAAGTTCACAGAGGCTTCATCCACATGAATTGTTTTTTCATAATAATCGTTGCAATCATAGTTATCAATAGTTAAAGTTATCGTGTAATCTCCAGCTTCAGCGTAACTATGTTGGGGAGATGTTTCCTCGGATGTGGATCCATCACCAAAATCCCAAGCGTTTTTTCGGTTATTGGTAGAGGTGTTTGAGAATGTAATTGACTCATAGGTACAAATAGTATCTTTTGCTATTTCGAAGAGGGCTTGAGTGGAGGTTATTTCAATTAATTCTTCAATCTCAACCGTATCAGCACAAGCTAATTCGTCGCTCACAGTTAATGATACATCATAGGTGCCTGGGTTGGTATATAAATGAGTTGGATTCTCCTGATCTGAGGTATCTCCATCGCCGAAACTCCATTTGTAACTCAGTGTTCCAATGGAGGTAGAGTAATTAGTGAATGTAACACTTAATTCTCCATCGCATGATTCAGTTTGGTCTGGATCAAAAATAGCTTCTGGTTTATGTGATTGAACAATGCTTTGGTATGTTTTTTCACTCGAACACCCTTTGTCACTTGTGGCAATCAGTGTGACATCAAAGATGCCGGAGGTCTCATAGCTGTGGGTGGGATTTTGTGCTGAACTAATGGATCCGTCACCAAAAGCCCATACATAAGTATAGTCATCTGATTCGGGAGTAATCGTGCTGGTGAAGCTCACTTCAATAGGGGCACATTCTTTTATGGTATCCTGTGGAGAAAAATCAACCTCCGGTGCACTGTATACTTTAATATATTCTGTTTTGGTTGTGGTAGTGCCCAAACCTTCGTTGAAAACGGTTAACGAGATTGTGTAAAAACCAGCGTTTGCATAGGTCGCTATAGGATTTCTTGATGTTGAGGTATTGCCATTACCAAAATCCCAATAATATGTGTAGGAAGACAGGTCTTCGGAGAGATTGGTAAACTGCACCAACAAAGGGGCGCAACCCTCTTCCATATCAGCGCTAAAATCAACAGTTGTTTGCGCATTGATATTGGAAATAAATAACGACATCATACATAAAACAAAACAAACTGGTTTTATACGCAAAAATAATAGATATTGTAGATTGTTTAAATCCATAGGTTTATATAAATGTGAAATGTAAATATATGCAAATTATCAAATTACATACTTTTATAAGAAAACAAAATAGTAAAACAGTTGCTTAACTGTTGTGTTATACTAGTAATAATTTAATACAAAGAACCACGAAAAAGTTAATAAATACAAACTTTTTTCCGTGTATCACGTATTGATTTGAATACGAAAAAGAGATTATTAATCAATTAATGGAGCAGTTTTGTCGTTTTAATTGAATGATTGGTGTAAAATGCCAGAGAGTTGGAGTGATGTTTTAAATCTTTAAATAGTTTTTATGTAAATTCATTAATTTTGATAAACCTAATTCATATAATGCAAAATGTCTTTGTAAAGATACTGTTTTTGATTTTACTGTTTTCAACAGCTATTTTAAAAGGTCAGAGTCTTCATTATTCACAGTTTTTTTCATCACCATTAAATTTAAATCCTGCTTTAACGGGCGGAATAGAGGGCGATTGGCGTTTTATCAGTAATTACAGGTCGCAGGGACAATATTTCTCAAACCCTTTAAATACACTTAGTCTATCGTTTGATAAACCTGTGTTTTTGTATAAGGAGCAAGCCGGAGTGGGAGTGATGTATACAAAGGATTATTCCAGTGGATTATCTATTCCTTCTGATCGGTTTTATTTGTCGATGGCCAGTGCAGTGAAGGTATCTGAAAAGTCACTTGTTGGTTTGGGTTTGCAGCTTGGTTGGGTTTACAAGAGCTTCAGCTATAGTGATTTAACTTTTCCTGAGCAGTATGATAGAGATACCGGAGGTTTTAATGAGAGTTTACCTATCTCTGAGGAATTTGATAATACATCATCAAGTTATTTTGATATTAATGCCGGATTAATGTGGAATTATCAGATCAATAAGCATTTACTGTCATTGGGTGTTGCAACTTATCATTTGAACCAGCCAATGGATAATTTTCTGGATGAGGAAAGTAGGGTGAAAATAAGAACAAATGGTCACGGCTCTTTTAAATATATATTGAAAAATGGGTTTTATCTCTTGCCCAGATCTTATTTTACTGTACAAAATAAAATGTCTGAGTTCGTGTGGGGGGCTAATGTCGGTATGGAGAATAAGGTTTTTGTTGATTATGTGAAAAATTTACATCTGGGGGTTTATTATAAAAATGCTTTTAACAGTAATCTTTCGTCATTAATATTTATGGCGGGAGCCTCTATAGAAAACTGGACAACAACAATAAGTTACGATATTGATATTGGAGGATCCAAGGAAGCTGGTATTTTAACTGAAGCCCTTGAATTTTCTATTATCTATCAACGTCCATCTTCAAAACTTAATAAAGTTAGTGTTCCATGCATAAGATATTGATATTATTTGCGTTAGTATTTGTTGCTTTGATAAAGGTAAATGTGCTGAGTGCACAACCTTATCAAGTAGACGATTTAAAGCAATGGCAGATAAAGGGGTACGCTAAGAGTGCTGCAGAGCAAGGTGATATATATTCAGCAGTATATTATTATCAATATCTGGTTCGTAAATATCCTAAAAAAAATGCTTATCTGTGGAGTCTGGCTATGCAACAACAAAAAGCCAGAAATTATCAGCAAGCATATATCTTATTTGACCAATTAATGCACAGGAGTAAAAAAAAGTATGCCCTGTGTGTTTATTATAAGGCTATTAATGCCAAGTCGCTAGGGGCTTATGATGAAGCCTATGAGTTGTTTAAGTCCATCAAGAAGAGGAGATACAAAAGGGCTCTTTATGCCAGAGTGATTGATGAAATGGAGGGGTGTTTGTTGGCCGTGGATATGCAGGACTCTTTGATTAATAGAGATGTAACACGATTAAATAACTCCATCAATAAATCACATATTGAGTTTAACCCTTTTTATTTAAACGATTCGCTTATTGTATATGGATCAAGCGGTATGGATTCGATACAGTATTTTACAAGTGACCTTGATGTACCAAAGCGTAAGTTTTATTTGGCTGAAAAAAAGAATGATACCTGGCAGGGAGGAAGTGAGCCTGCTGCTCCTTTTTTTAATTCTGGGGAGTATGATACCGGGGATGGCGTGTTTTCCCTGGATGGCAATAGATTTTATTTTACCCGTTGTACTAAAAACTGGAAAAATAAAATGGTGTGTCACTTGTGGGTAACAGAAAGAGAAGGGGATAATTGGACAGAGCCGGTTGAATTAGGTAATGAGATAAATATTAAAGACTATACCTCAACAGAACCTACCGTAGGAACTTGTTATGATCCGGATTTGGAAGTCATTTATTTTATATCTGATCGCCCCGAAGGACAAGGAGGTATGGATATCTGGTATACGGTTTATGATGTAGTGAATCATAGCTATGAGCAACCAATAAATGCAGGCGTTTTTGTGAATACTTCAGAGGATGAGGTAACTCCTTTTTATGATAAGTATAAGCACAGACTCTTCTTTAGCTCTAATGGCTGGCCGGGCTTAGGGGCATTGGATGTTTTTTATGCCAAAGGTGATTTGGTGAACTGGGAAGAACCTGTTAATGTGGGATATCCTATTAATTCATCCTGTGATGATGTTTATTATACCGAAAATCAGTTGGGAAACCAGGGTTTCCTGGCGTCGAACCGACCAGGAGGAGAGGCTTTAACTCATGCTACATGCTGTGATGATTTGTATGAATGGGAGCAATCAGAGATTGAAAAAGTATGGGTGAAAGGAACGTTAGAAGGAAGAGAAATTGCTTTTGATCATGTTTTTTCTTCTACCTCACAAGGAGAAGCTGAAGATGTAAAATATACCGTCTTAGATAGTGCCAGAGTTAATCTGTATCTGAAAAATGATTCGAGCGATTTGCTTTATATCAGTAATCAACTGACCCGAAGCGATGGGGGATTTGAATTTCTGGTGCCTAAAGGGTTTGATTATGAGGTTTTTGTAGATGATGGCCGGGTGTTAAATAAAAAGTTGACTTTTAGTACCCGCGATGTGAAACCTAAGGATAGCAAAATAGAATTGAAACCAGTACTTGTAAAAACCATTAGTAAAAACCCTTTGGTGATGAGCAATATCTACTATGAGTATGGTAAGGCTGATTTATTGGAGAAGAGTCAACGTGTTATTGATGAGACACTTCTGAAGCTGATGAATGAGTATCAGGATTTGTTGGTGGAGATACGTTCTCATACCGATAATAAAGGGGATGCCAGATATAATTTAAGATTATCGAAACAACGTTCAAAATCTGTCGTAGATTATCTAATCGCTAAAGGTATTGAGGCGTATAGGCTGAAAGCAATAGGGTTTGGTGAAACATTGCCTGTTGCCCAGAATGAATTCCCGGATGGAAAAGACAACCCGGAAGGTCGTGCATTAAACAGACGTACTGAATTTAGGCTGGTTAACAATAGTGAAATGAAAAAGTAATAAAACTAATTATCCGAATATTGATGTATTTTAAAATTGAAACATTAAAAAATATAGTTGAGCTTTTTGGGGTATTTAAATTCCAGGAAAAGGATCAGGCAGAAATATTGGATCACTCCTATGTTCGGCAATATTTAAGTATTCGGTTTTCAAAGAAGGTTACCTTGCAAATGCTTGATTATTATCAGGATTTTGTGAAGTTGAACCAAGGTGAAAGCAAAGGTGAAAGTTCAGAATGTTATAACGATGTGTTATTTCTTACCCAAAAACTGTATAAAGAGCTTTCTCAATCGCAAAAAGTTGAATTATATATTGCATTACTTGATTATGTGGTAGATAATGAGGTGATTATTGAAGATAAAGCTAATTTAGACAGGTTATATGCGCAGTTAAAGATCGTTGAAAAGGTGTTTAATATTCCAGCCAATGAGTTGGAAGCAATAAATGGTTTCTTACGCGATGATTTTGAAAATTTTTCAGAGTCAGTTATCGTGGTTGGTAACTTTAAACGTTTTAAGCTGAGTACTTTCCATATGTTTCAAAAGGATGACCTGAAAGGAACCGTGACTGCTTTGTATGTAAATTCATTGGGCTCCTTTTTAATTCGTTACGATGGAACAGATGAGTTGTACCTGAATAAAAAGGTTATTTTTCCCGAGCGTGTATATCAGTTTTCAGAGGGTGGCGTGATTGAAGGGACTTCTGTGGAACCTGTTTATTTCAGCGATTTATTAATTGTTTTTAAAAATGAAGATAAAAACCAGATTGATCTGGTTTGTCATAAAATATCCAAAACATTTAAAGGCACAAACCTGGGAGTTAAAGAACTCTCCTTTAAGGTTGAATCGAGTCAGTTAATGGCTGTAATGGGGGGGAGTGGAACAGGTAAAACAACTTTGTTCAGGCTATTGAGTGGAACTGAGGTTCCTGATATGGGTAATGTGTATATCAATGGATATGAATTACTGGAGAATATACAGGTGTTGAAAAAACATATAGGCTATGTTCCTCAGGAAGATTTATTGGTGGAAGAATTAACGGTGTACCAGAATCTTTTATATAGTGCTCAGCTGTGCCGAAATGATAAATCGGATGAAGGAATTGCTGACCTGGTAAATTCTACACTTAAAGATCTGGGTTTATATAAGATTAAAGATCTGAAGGTGGGTAGCCCGTTGGATAAGGTTATTAGTGGAGGGCAACGCAAAAGATTAAATATAGCCCTTGAGTTGATGCGTAAACCCAGTGTGCTCTTTGTCGACGAGCCTACATCCGGCCTTTCCTCTTCTGATTCGTTAATGGTGATGAAGCTATTAAAAAGAGTAGCTTTACAAGGAAAGATTGTGATTGTAAATATTCATCAGCCTACATCTGATATATTTTTCCTGTTGGATAAATTATTGCTTTTGGATGAGAATGGATATGCTGCTTATTTTGGAAATCCCTTGTCTGCATCGGGTTATTTTAAAAAACATCTTGGGTTTGTTGATTCAATAAGAGATGATAGTGTGAACTATCAGCAATTTAATCCCGAACAACTCATTCAATTAATAGAGTATAAAAAAACATCTCAGCATGGTGAACCTTTGCCCGAAAGGAAGATAAAAAATACTGAATGGCATGATTTATTTATTGAAAGTTGTAAATATAATGACATTAAGATTGAGAAAAACCAGTTAAGTGAAGGCTTAACTTTTATACCGGGTGTGTTTAAACAGTTTGTTATCTTTTTTAAGAGAAACATAATGACCAGAATTGCCGATTTTCAATATATGATTATGGTAATGCTGGGAGCACCATTCCTGGCTCTGTTAATGTCGGTATTTTTAAAGTATACAGATTATGTTACGCATGAGTACCATTTTTCTGATAATGATAATTTACCTGTTTATTTGTTTATTAGTATAATTGTGTCCATGTTTTTGGGCTTAATCATTAGTTCCGGCGAAATTTTCAGAGATTTAAAGATTATAAAAAGAGAGTCGTTTTTAAGCCTGAGTCCTTTTGCTTATCTGAATTCCAAGGTTTTTTATGTTTTAATAGTTGATGCTATTCAAATATTGTTGTTTGTGGTAGTGGGTAATACTATTTTGGAGATAAAAGGCTTGTTCTGGCAATATGTACTAATCCTGTGGATTACAGCTGTCTTTTCCAGTATGCTGGGATTGTTTATTTCTACACGGATGAAAACAGTGTTGTCCATCTACATTATGATTCCATTTTTGTTAATTCCTCAAATTTTATTGGCCGGAGCGATTCTTGATTTCGATAAAATACATCACCTTCTGGCCTCTAAGAAATACGTGCCTGTATATGCCGATGTTAATGTATCGAGATGGGCCTATGAGGCTTTGGTTGTTCTTCAGTTTAATGAGAATGAATATGAAAAGGACGTGTCAGATGATATGATAGCGCAAAGTGAGATGGTCTATTATATTAATTTTGTAATTCCTAAATTGGAGACCTTATTGGGTGCTTTTCAGCAATCGGATGATGAGGATAATCAAAGGAAAATTGAGATGTTAGTTGATGACCTGGTCACTCATTATCCTGATTTAAAAAATAGTTTTGAAAAACTAAGCATAGAGCGGAAAAACCTGTATGATCTTAACCAATTGGTAAAAAAGGTAAAAAAATGGTTAAGACTTAAATTGAAGGATAGTAAAGCCAGGGTAGAAGCCGTTAGGGAAGCCAATAAGAATGTGAAAAAAGAAGATTATTTTAATCAGAAACTGGCAGATTTTGTTCTTCAAAATGGCAATTTTGAGAAATTTAGATATATTGATGGTGAAATGATAAGGAAATATCAACCAGGCTATTATGTGTCAGAATGTAACTATGGTCGATCCCATTATTATGCTCCCTATAAAACAATTGGTAATTTAACCTTGAAAACATGGGTGTTTAATCTATATGTGATGGTACTGGCTGTGTTAATTACTTATATATTTGTATTTGTATACCTGAAACGGGATAAGTTTTAATTGAACCGACAAGGTAGGATATGCAAACTGGTGTAAATTGTTAATGGGTATTTTATAACCAAAACTCAAAAAGAATAATAACAATGAAAAAAGTTATGAATCGGTTATCAATAATGATGTTATTGGGATTGGGAATATTTTTTCTGGTTCCAACTTCTATGCAGGCACAGTCGTGTAAAGAGGTGTTTGAATTCTGTTCGCCTGTAGATAGCATCTTTAATAAGCAATCTTTTTCAAGAAGCTATAAAGTTAGTCCGTCCCAAAAACTTAAACTGGTGCAGGTTTTTTATGCCAGTACTGGCTATAGTATCAATTTGTGTAAGGATGAGTCACTGGGCGATTTTAGGGTCAGGATTATACAATGGAGTACCAATGATGTGTTATGGGATAATAAGGATGATGATTTTGATACCAGTATCAGTATTAGTTTTGGGTCCACGCAACGCATCATTATTGAAATAACACCTCAGGAGCCAGAGAAATTTAATGGAATGAGCAATTGCCTTGGGGTTATGATTCGTTACTATCGGGTAGAAATTCCTGAGCTTATGCCTAAAGAATCACCCAAAGAATTACCTAAGGAGAAACGCAAGGAAAAAACAGATGATATACCCGAGCCGGGAACACCTCCCGGGGTGGATTTTTAATGGCCGTTATTGGTGTTCTGCCTGTGCAGACATGCCGTATAACGCGTCTTTTAATATTGCCAGGCCAAATGAATTTATTTCATCTATGATGCTCAGTATTATTAAAGAGTGAATAGAAAGAAAGGATGTGCGTGTTTGATGAACTTCTGAATGTGTGGGTTTGGTGTTTTGGGGTAAGGATATTATCTCAGCAGTGAATGCGTGTAGAATTATTGGAATACCTAAGGGCATTTGCCCTTAGGATGAACTTCATGTATCTTCAGTAATTTTATCAGGTTATTTAAGTGTCAACAACACCACATTTTCTACATGGTGTGTATGAGGAAACATATCTACCGGCTGTATTTTTTCTACTTTATATTTCTGATCCAGAATATTTAAATCACGAGCCTGAGTGGCCGAGTTACAGCTTACATACACTATTTTTGGAGCGTTGGTTTTAAGTATGGTATGAACAACATCTTCGTGCATACCTGCTCTTGGAGGATCGGCAATGATCACATCCGGTGCGCCATTTTCTTCAATAAAAATAGGGTTGAGTACATCTTTCATGTCCCCGGCATAAAATATCGTATTGTCAATGTTGTTGTTGGCTGAGTTCAGCTTCGCATCATCAATGGCTTCGGGTACATATTCCACGCCAACTACTTTTTTAGCCTGGGAAGCTACAAAGTTGGCAATGGTTCCCGTTCCCGTGTAAAGGTCGTAAACTACTTCATTACCTGTAAGGCCGGCAAAATCACGGGTCACTTTATATAGTTCGTAGGCTTGATCTGAATTGGTTTGATAAAAGGATTTTGGACCAATTCTAAACTTGAGCCCTTCCATCTGCTCAATAATATGGTCCTTGCCACTGTAACAGATGATATCCTGGTCGCCAATGGTGTCATTGGCCTTGCCATTGATAACATATAACAAGGATGTGATTTGGGGAAACTGTGCCGTTAAATAATTAAGCAATCCTTCTCTTTGATCAACATCTTCGTGGTAAAAACAAACAATCACCATCACTTCACCTGTTGAGGTGGTGCGGATAATCAATGTTCTTAAAAAGCCAACATGGTTCCTGATATCAAAAAAAGTTAAGCCATTTTTCAGAGCGTACTTTTTTACGGCCAAACGGATACTGTTCGAAGGATCTTCCTGCAGGTAGCATTTTTCTATATCAAGTACCTTGTCGAACATGCGGGGAACATGAAAGCCTAAACCATAACGCTCCACAGAATTTTCTTCCAGCTGCATTTCGTCATTATGCAGCCATCTTTTGTTAGAGAAGGTAAACTCCAGTTTATTGCGGTAAAAACGATCTTTCTCGGATCGAATGATAGGCATTGTGTCAGGCAAAGCTATTTTGCCAATGCGTTTCAGATTGTTTTCAACCTCGCGTTGCTTGTAAAATAACTGCTCGGAGTATGGTAATGATTGCCATTTACAGCCCCCGCAAGTACCAAAATGCGAACAAAAGGGTTCTACTCTTTTATCCGACAATTTATGATATTGGGTCACATAACCCTCGTAAAAATTCTTTCTTTTTTTATTTACCTGAACATCTACGATATCACCGGGTATGGCATTTTGTACAAATAAAACTTTATCATCAATCTTAGCCAAAGCTTTTCCTTCAGCTGCTACATCTGTTATTTCAACGCCCTCAAATAGCGGTTTTCTGTTTCTTGATCTGCCCACAGTAACTTATTTTTTATCAGTCAGCAAATATACAATAGATCTTAGATTTGCGACAACAGATAAAAGACTTATTTGTAATTAAACAAAGAAGAAACTAAAAAAAGGCTATTGCTTTTTTACTTTTCTCCTTTGTTTTTACAGGAGTGTCAGCTTAGCTAGGTAATCGTAATGGGGACCATCAGCAATCTTTTCCATCGCAAAGCCATTTTGTTCGGCATAAAACTTAAGCAGCTCATCATCTATAAATAACCACTTAAAAGATTTACCTATGGTATCTTTGTAATTCATTCGATAGATAATCTCACCGTAATAATCGTCGTTTAGGTTGATTAGTATGCTGCCATCTTCGTCTTCAAAAAGGTATCTGATATCGGAGCTGTCCACTAATAAACATCCTCCGGGAGCAAGTAAATCTTTTATTTTAGAAAAGAATTTCTCCAGATTTTTAGTGTTTCCTGCAATGCCTATTCCATTCATCAGCATTAGGATAGTGTCATATTTCTGATCACCAGGGAGGGTGTAAAAGTCCTTTTTCAGAATGTTTTTTACACCTCGCTGCTTCATTACCGAGCAGGCTAAGGGGCCTATTTCATTCGCATAAACTTCCTTGTTGCTTTGTTGCAGATATAGGGCATGACTTCCGGCACCGGCACCAACATCAAGAATTTTTCCTGAGCTTAGCGTAAGTGCTTTCTTCTCCAGGTCGGGCATTTGATTGAAAGAACGAAATAAATACTCCACAGGCATTACATCGTCTTCTACTATATTTGACTGAACAATAATTTGAGCATTTTTTTCTCCTGCCATATAATCAGTACAGGCAGCTCCGATGATGTCGATATATTTCTCCAAAGTATTTATTTTTTGTGCAAAATTAGTAAATTTGTTCTATTAAGATCGGTAGTTTTATCAATTGAATGAGTAAAGACCCATTTTACAGGTCAGTTTCTTTTTATATATCCTTGAATACATCTATTTACTTTGCTCCTTTACAGAGCTATACCACGCTGCCATACTATTTTGCTTATCATACTTTGTTTGATACGGTAAACAAGTATTTTACTCCTTTTTATCGGAAAAATAAAGAAAACAGGTTTGAATACGAAAAGCAATTAATCGCTCAAGCTGATATGCCCATTATACCGCAAGTACTGGTCAATTCTTCTGCAGATCTGATACAATTTGCCGGTGATATGAAGGCCAGAGGTTTTAATGAAATAAATCTGAATATGGGTTGCCCTTTTCCAATGGTTTCCAATAGAGGCCTGGGTTCAGGTATTTTGCCTTTGAAAGATAGGGTAGAGGTTATGTTAAACCATTTTTATGAGGCAGATTTGTCTATGAATCTCTCGGTGAAGACCCGTTTAGGATGGGCTCATGCAGATGAACTGATGGGCTTAATGGATGTGTTTAATGCATTGCCCATTAAGGAAATAATTATTCATCCGCGATTAGGGATACAAAAATATAAAGGTGAGCCGGACTGGGATGTGTTTGAGAGGCTTATTCAACATACTCATCATCGGGTTATTGGTAATGGTGATATTGGTTCGCCCGACCATTTAGCATACTTACAAAATCGTTTTCCGGAGGTGGCAGGCTGGATCCTCGGTCGTGGTTTACTTGCTCATCCGGCTATGTTATCCGGGCAAGGCAGCGATATTGATAAATGTAAGCCTGTTGTTTTTCAACTGCATCATTTATTTCAGGAAAACCTATTGGCCTTTGGTTATTCAGAAGCGCAAATATTAAATCATTTAAAAATATTTTGGGAATACCCCTCGCAACTCTTCGAAGGAGGAGCCCGGTTATACCGAAGGATGAAAAAAGCAGGTAAGATGGATGTGTATCTTGAGTTGGTGGAAAAACTGAGGTGTGGAGAGTAGTTTTTTAATTCTTAATACGTGGAGGGATTAAATATTCGTCATTGTATTATATTTCTTTTTGTGTCTCAACTTGATTTAAATACAACCATTTTTACCTTTCTATTATGCTGAAGTATAAAAGAATGGTGCTGAGGATTTGGTTTGCTTGACGCTAAAGATTATCAATATAAGCGTTACTTACCGGAATAATAGTGATCAAGTTTTGGAAATAGATTAGTTTTAAAGGTTTATTATACAAGGGTAAGGGCCTACATGCTAATGTAATTCTCCATAGTCATACATACTTCAGAGGAAAATTTGATGCCACTTGCAATTATACTGTGCCAGCTTTTTTCAGTGAGTTGAGGGAGCTGTTCCCTGCTGATTCCCTGATTCATCAATGCGTGCATTATTCCTGCGTTGAAGTTGTCGCCTGCTCCTATGGTGCTAAGAGGTTTTATTTGGGGAACAGAAAAATGCTTTTTTATTTTTGCTGTTTGCAACATAACTCCATCAGCATTAGCTGTGTATACCAGACTATGGCATTTGTTTTTTATATGCAGATAGGTTTCTTCGGCAGTAGGCGTGGAGAAAATATTCATAAAGTCTTCGTTACTGCCTCTCACTATATCTGCAAATGCTATGTTTTCTTCGAAATAGGAAGAATGTTGTTTGAGTATGGCAGCATGTTTATTTCTGAAATTCGGGTCGTAAACAATAATGCATCCGCATTTTCGGGCATGCTTAATAATCCGGTAGGTTTGTTGCCGTATGCTTGGATCTACTGCAAAAAAGGAAGCAAAAAGAAAGATGTCGTTGGGTTTAAAGTCTGGTAGTTCACCTGTTAATCGTTCCTCAGGATAGTTTTTGTAAAAATCGTATTCAGCATCGTTATGCTCATTTAAAAATGCCATAGCTACAGCGCTCTGTCCATTTTGATATCTTTTTACTTCGGAGGTGTTTATTTTGTTGCTGATCAGGAAGTTTAGGATGGTGTCGCCAACCTTGTCTGTGCCTACTTCGCTGATGAAGTTTACATGATGGCCCATGCGCGCCAAAGAAACCAGGGCATTTAAAACTGATCCGCCAGCTTTGGCACTTAGAGGTTGTCCGTTTTTAAAGATGATATCAAAAACAGTTTCTCCTAATCCGTAAATTTTGCGCATAAGGCTTAAATATTTGAGATGGATAAAGGTTGTTGGTATAACTTGATATGCAATATCAGATATACGATTGGCAATTTATGATGGTGTGAGTGTTAAAATCAAAAGCTAATTGTTTATCACCTATTGCATATCAAATCATCAATTATCCTTATTTCAGGAAATTATTTAATTAATTTTGAAATAGTCTTAAAAGTATCACTGCCGGCAGAACGACAAAGTTCAAACAACACTGACTCGTAGCTGGTTACAATAACACCTTCTTGTAGCATACGGTTAATGGCTATTCTTTTGTTTTCAGGGTTTCTGGAAGCTACACAGTCTTCGATGATTACAGGTTGATACCCTTTCTCTTTTAAATCAATCGCTGTTTGCATTAAGCAAATATGTGCCTCGATACCAAATAGGATCACGAATTTTTTAGTGCTGTCTTTCTTTATTTCCTTCATGCAGGCCTCGTGATCACAGCAGCTGAAGGCTGTTTTTTCATAAGCAGGATAATCCTCCACTTTTTCTTTGATTCCTGCAATCGTGTCGCCTAAGCCCTTTTTGTATTGCTCGGTTACCATCATTGGTATCTCCAGCGCTTTTAAACCATCAATTAAAATTTCAGTGTTCTTTTTTAATTGCTCAAACTCATGAATATGAGGAAATAATCTTTCCTGAATATCTACAGCAATGGCAAGGGTTTCGTCTTTTAAAATTCTCATGATATATGTTTTTGTAAATTATTAAATGTTAATAGTCTCAGGTATCAAGTTTAGGTTAAGCATATTACTTCTGTAGGGGCATATCTGGATGTAAGCTGAATATTATATTTATTTTGCAGGGCTTTAAAGGTATCCAGGGCTATTTCGCCGCGGTTATTATCTTCTGAGATATGCGAGAGAAGTATGTTTTTTAAATTCTCTCCTGCATGTGATTGTATTAACTCAAAGGCCTGATCGTTCGAGAGGTGGCCATACTCACTGGCTACCCGTTTTTTTAAATAGAGAGGATATTTCCCTGTTTCCAGCATATCAATATCGTAGTTTGATTCAAGGAATAGGAAATTGCATAGGCAAATATGATTTTTTACATTATCGCAAGCAGCACCTATATCGGTAAATACTCCAATGTTATTATTCTCGTGCTCTACTCTGAAACTACAAGGGTCAATTGCATCGTGTAATTTGGAGAAGGAGTGAATGGTGAAATCCCCAATTTGGATGACATCTCCGGGCTCAAAGGTTAGTACATTGGAGGGACGCATTGTTAAATAGCTGTTCTTATGTGTTTTACTCGACATATATACAGGTATGCCCAGCTTTTTACTTAATACTTTGGCTCCTTTGTAGTGGTCGGAATGTTCGTGAGTTATAAAAACAGCTTTTACTTTTAAAGGATTCAACCTTCTATTACGCATCCTGTCAATAATCTGGCGTCTACTAATTCCTGCATCAATTAAAATAGCTTCTGATTCATTTCCTATGTAATAACAGTTGCCATTACTTCCTGATGCCAGTGCACAAACTTCGGTCATATTTTTCGTGTAAAGTATAAAGGCAAAAGTATAAAATGGATTAATATATCAACGGATTATACTTTAGTCTTATTCAAAAAAAAGGATTAAATAAAATAGGTTTCAATAGCCTTAGCCTGTGCGTGCTCATACAGTAGTTGGCTTGTTTCTTTTAAAGTGTTTTCTAACTGATCTTTACCTTCAAAACCAATAAAAATAAAAAGTATCTTCTTGGTTTTTTCGGTGATCATGGTTCGCGTAGAATCGCTGGTTGGTGTGCCAAAGGCCCCTTTGGTATCTCTAAAAACAGGCAGTGATTCAATATTTACTGTTCCCCGGCCAATACCTGTATAAGGCTCGTTTTCAACTCCGATTCCCATACTTACTTCACCCTCGATTAAGCTGGCATCATAT
>JBFHEL010000017.1:0-24133 GCA_041584155.1 Saccharicrinis sp. | reverse complement strand
GTATAAAGGTTAAAGGGGAAAAAATTAAAGGATAAAGGAATAAGTGTTAAGCAAGGTATAAAGAGTTCCGGACTTGTTAATTCAGATCCTTCCAATTTTTTTTAGGAACAGAGAAGTTATTGTTAATTTTTTCAACAACTGAAGCATAAATGCTTCTGCAAAATCTTCCAATGCAAAATCAAAGAATTTAGAAAGCAATTCCGAGGAGTGGTAGATGTCAAATTCTTTTTGTTTAGGCTCACTAAAATTTACGCTTGATCAATATTTACTCGTTATAGACCCTACTTTGTAAGCTGATCGCTACTTTTGAGGGGTGATGGTTGGATATTGAAAGCTCTTAGGGGTAATAAAAAGAGGTTGCCTCATTTGAGACAACCTCTGATATTTTATAGCTACGAAAAAATTATTCTTCGATAACAATCATTAATTCGTTTTTGGGAATTCTATCGCCTTCTTTAATGCAAATCTCTTTTATCTTACCATCAAAAGGCATAGCTATTTGATTTTGCATTTTCATAGCTTCTAATACCAGTAACGAATTACCTTCTTTCACTTTATCTCCAACCGAAACATTTATCTTAATAATTGTTCCGGGAATATGCGACTTAATCTCATTTGGATTGGGTGTTTGCCAGGCTTTTCTGTTGAGATATTTTTTAGTCATCTTTGTTTGGTACTCCATTGTATGTAACCGAAAGCCAACTAAATCTTTTTTATTGCTCATAATGAATTGATTTAAAATGGAGGAATTCCATGTTTTTTAACAGGGTGCTGGAGATCTTTTCCTACAGAAACTTCTAAAGCATGCAACAGGATGTTACGTGTTTCATTAGGTTCTATAACAGAGTCGATATATCCCTTAGCTGCGGCTACATATGGATTAGCAAACTTCTCCTTGTATTCCTGTACTTTCAACTGGCGCATTTTCTGTGGATCTTCAGCTGCTTCAATTTCTTTTTTAAAGATGATGTTAGCTGCTCCTTCAGGGCCCATAACTGCAATTTCGGCAGTAGGCCATGCAAACATAAAGTCGGCACCTAGGTGACGAGAGTTCATGGCAATATAACCACCACCATACGCCTTACGAAGAATTACTGTAATTTTAGGTACAGTAGCTTCTGAATAGGCATAAAGTACTTTTGCGCCATGACGAATTACTCCAGCATGCTCCTGATCTGCTCCAGGAAGGTAACCTGGCATATCTTCAAAAGTAACAATTGGAATATTAAAAGCATCACAATAGCGGATAAAACGGGCTGCTTTATCAGAGCTGTCGCAATCAAGCACACCTGCTAAAACCAATGGTTGGTTGGCAACAAAACCAATAGTTTGACCGTTTAATCGACCAAAACCAATCACGATATTAGCTGCAAAAAGCTCTTGTATTTCAAAGAAATCACCATCGTCCACAACACTTCTGATCACATCACGCACGTCGTAAGGGGCACGTGGGTCAGCAGGGATGAGGTCTTCGATATTTCCTTTAAAGATAGGTGCTTTAGGAGGGAATTCTTTTGCTTTTTTAGTGTTGTTCCACGGAATAAAGGTGATGAGTTTTTTAATTTGCTCAAAACATTCTTGTTCACTTTCTGCAAAGAAATGTGCATTACCTGTTGTTTCGGCATGTACGCGGGCACCACCCAGTTCTTCCATAGAGATTTCCTCACCAAGTACTGATTTGATTACCCCGGGACCGGTAATAAACATCTTAGAGATGTTGTCTACCATAAATACAAAGTCCGTTAATGCCGGAGAATATACAGCGCCACCGGCACAAGGACCCAGGATTACAGAAATTTGTGGAATAACCCCTGAAGCAATAGTGTTACGGTAAAAAATTTCACCATAACCGGCAAGTGAATTTACTCCTTCTTGAATACGGGCACCACCCGAGTCGTTGATTCCGATCAAAGGTACACGCATTTTTAAGGCATGATCCATTATTTTTGTGATCTTACGGGCATGCATTAGTCCTAATGAACCTCCGGCAACGGTAAAATCCTGTGCAAATACACAGATGGGAGCGCCATAAATAGTACCAGTACCAATAATTACACCATCACCATTAAGTTGCATTTTGTCCATTCCGAAGTCTTTGGCTTCGTGTTCCACAAAAAGATCGTACTCTGTAAAAGAATCCTGATCAAGAATGGCAAGAATACGCTCACGGGCAGTCATTTTTCCCATGGCCGCTTGTTTTTCGATGGCTTTTTGGCCACCACCCATTTCAACCTTCTCTTTTCTTTTACGAAGATCAAGGATGTGTTTTTTCAATGACATAATTAAACATTTTTAATTAACCTAATACAAATCAATATCTTATAATGAAAGATAGTGTTTGCAGACTTTTGGGTATTTAAATATAAAATTTATTTTCAAGTTAACTGAATCAATAGATCTTTACAATATATTCATTCAGTAATTAATTATTACTTAGGTGCTTTAATATATAAATATACTCCAATGAGAGCAAATGCAATGTTGGGTAGCCATACAGCAAATAAGGGATTCATATTCCCATTTATTGCAAAGGTTGTAGATACAGTCATGAAAAGAATGTATCCAAAACTTAAAGCTAGTCCTATACCAATATGTAGTCCAATTCCTCCTCTCACTTTTCGTGAGGCCAAAGAAACTCCTATTAAGGTAAGAATAAAAGCTGAAAATGGATTAGCTAATCGCTTATAATATTCTATAACATATGGTTTTATTGAACCGACTCCTTTTTTTGTTTGTACCTCAATGTAATTACTAAGCTCGCTGTTGTTCATTGTTTCAAACCAATTGTGTTCTGATTTAAAATCAGATGGGCTCATGTTGAACACAGTATCAATTTTATTCCCTTCGGTGATTTTTATTTCATTATCTCCGATAAAATCTTTAATGATGTATTTGTTAAGCGTCCAGTTTTTCTCTTCTTCGTTATAATTAATCGATTTGGCTGTCAGTTTTGATATAAGTGTTGTTCCTTCAAAGAGCTCTGCGCTAAAATTATTACCCCGGTTTCGTATGGCATAATACTTTCCCATATATACAAAAAGTCCGGGTTCAATTTGCAAATGAATATCTCTCAGTCCGGGATCTTTTTTCTTGTGCAGATAAATCGCTTCAAATTCAAGCCTGGTTTGATTGGAAGGAGGGATAACATAGCCTCCCAGATAAAAAGAAAATAAGGCAACAATAAGTGCAGCGACAAAATAAGGAAACATAAGCCTTTTAAAGCTTACTCCACTGGATAATATAGCAATGATTTCGGTGTCATAGGCCATTTTAGAAGTAAAGAATATAACGGCAATAAACACAAAAAGAGGAGAGAAAAGATTGGCAAAATAGGGAATGAAATTAAAGTAATAATCAAAGATTATAGCTTTGGCAGGAGCCCCTTTCTCCAAAAAATTATCGATTTTTTCGGTAAGGTCAAAAACTACTGCAATGCTAATGATTAGTAAAATAGCAAAAAAGTAGGTGCCTAAGAATTTACGAATAATGTACCTATCCAGCTTTTGTATAGCTCCTCTCATAAAAAAGTGGTATATTCTAAAAATGACTACAAAAGAACAAAAATATAACGAACAAAACTACTGATGAAATAAATTATCATTTGTCAATCACAATCTTACCGAAAGTTGTTTGACCATTTTGTCTTTCCAACTACTAAAATCCCCAGCTATAATATGCTTGCGGGCTTCTTTTACTAACCATAAATAAAATGCCAGGTTGTGCAGGCTGCCAATTTGAGCAGCTAACATTTCTTTGGCCACAAAAAGATGGCGTAAATAAGCCTTGGTGTAATGATGATCAACAAATGATGTGCCTTCAGAGTCTAAAGGAGAAAAATCATCTTTCCATTTTTCATTTCTCATATTCATTACTCCTCTGGAAGTAAAAAGCATCCCGTTGCGCCCATTGCGGGTAGGCATAACACAATCAAACATATCTACTCCTAAGGCAATTGATTCAAGTATATTAACAGGTGTGCCTACGCCCATTAAATAACGTGGTTTGTCCTCGGGTAATATACCTGTTACTACTTCAGTCATCTCATACATTACTTCTGCAGGTTCTCCAACAGAAAGACCGCCAATAGCATTGCCTTCTCTGTTAAAAGAGGCAATATATTCGGCCGACTGTATTCTTAAATCTCTAAAGCCTGCTCCCTGTACAATGGGGAAAAAGGTTTGTTGATGACCGTATTTATTTTCTGTGTGATCAAATTGAGTAATTCCTCTTTTTAACCATCGGTGAGTTAACTCCATGGAGTTTTTTGCATAATGATGGTCGGCATCACCTGGTGCGCATTCATCAAATGCCATGATGATATCTGCTCCAATAATGCGTTGAATGTCTACTACATTTTCAGGAGTGAATAAATGTTTTGATCCATCTATATGAGAGCTAAATACAGCTCCTTCTTCGGTGAGTTTGCGATTGCCGCTAAGCGAAAAAACCTGGTAGCCACCGCTATCTGTTAATATAGGCTTGTCCCATCCATTGAATTTGTGTAAACCACCCGCTTTTTCAATGATGTCCAATCCCGGACGTAAATACAGATGGTATGTATTTCCTAGGATAATCTGAGCCTCAATGTCTTTTTTCAGATCATTAAAATGAACCCCTTTTACGCTTCCTACTGTTCCAACAGGCATAAAAATAGGAGTTTCTATCTCTCCGTGGTCAGTTGTGATATTTCCGGCTCTGGCTCTTGATTTAGAGTCTGTTACCTGTAATTTAAAATTCATTATGCTTTATTTATGGGGTTGCAAATATACATACAATTATCACTTTGTCTGTTTCTTTTTAAAAAATTAAAGTTTCCGGTATTTGCAATCAGCTAAAAAATACTCATATTTGAAAGGTGGAAATAACAAACTTTATACCAACTTCAGGTGGGTGGCTTTATGCCTTAATAACCCTGGTTGTATTGCTAGGCATTCAGGCTTTTTATTATTTATATTTCTTTTTGTTTTTGGGTAAAGAGGCAAAAAAGAAGACGGGTAATGATTATTTTTCTTATCCTGATATTTCTATTGTTATTTGTGCTAAAAATGAATCCCGAAACCTGGAGGTGTTTTTGCCAAAGGTGTTGGATCAGGATTATCCGGCTAACTTTGAGGTGGTTGTGGTAAATGATGCTTCAGAAGATGATACAGAGCTTGTGCTGGCAAAGCTTAAAATGAAGTACAAAAACTTGTATTATACATCCATACCTTATGATAAAAAATTCCGACATGGGAAAAAGCTGGCTATGAGTATTGGTATAAAAGCTGCTAAAAATAATCATATGCTTTTTACCGATGCTGATTGTGTGCCGGCAAGCGATCGATGGCTTAAATTAATGAGTGAAGGATTTCAGGATGGAAAAGAAATTGTGTTAGGGTATGGACCTTACCAAAAGAAAAAGGGCTTTTTGAATTTATGGGTCAGATATGAGACCTTTTATATTGCAGCACTTTACTTTTCTTTTGCGCTACGGCAAAAAACATATATGGGTGTAGGACGAAATATGGCTTACACCAAAGAGTTGTTTAATAAACACCATGGGTTTAAAAATCACCAGCATATTCTTTCTGGGGATGATGATTTATTTATTCGAGATGCTGCTACTAATCATAATGTGGCCGTTGTGACTCATCCGGATTCCTATACCATTTCTCTACCGGTTAATACTTTTCAGGATTGGAAAAGACAGAAAAGAAGGCATTTAACTACCTCATCTCTTTATAAAAGAAACACTAAATTTTTATTGGCTACAGAAGCTCTTTCGCGACAATTATTTTGGTGCATCTCTTTGGTTTCTGTTTTTTTTTCTACTTTTGCAACAACTGTTTTATTGGTAATGATCATTAAGTTAGTTCTTCAGGTATTAGTTCTTAGAAGTCTAACCAAGTTGTTTGAAGAAAGGAAGTTGTTGTGGGTGAGTGTAATTTTAGATTTTATACAGCCGTTAGTTATTGGGTTGTTATTAATAGGCAGAAATAGACAAGCAAAAAAAAATAGATGGACATAAATCCTAATTTATCTGAGAAAGCAAGGCATGATTATAGTCTGGTTCAATTAGCTGTAAGTGGTGATCAAAAAGCCTATGCGGAGTTAATGGGGCGTTACAGAGACGCTATTTATTTTATGCTGCTAAAAATGGTGAATAATAAGAGTGATGCGGAGGATTTAACCATTGAGGCATTTGGAAAGGCTTTTAAAAATATACATCAGTATTCGCCTAATTATGCCTTTAGTACATGGCTGTTTAAAATTGCTTCAAACAATTGCATCGATTACTTGCGGAAAAAAAGAACAAATATTGTTTCTATTGATGGTACGCATCTTAGTGAGCAGAAAGAAAATGATCAGCCCATTCATTTAAAAGATGAAACACCTGACCCTGAAGAGGGACTAATAAAACAACAGAAAGCTGTTTTGATGCGTACCGTGGTTAAAAAATTGAAGCCTCGCTACCGTACTTTAATTGAGCTTAGATATTTTAACGAGTTCTCGTATGAGGAAATAGCGCAGGAGTTGGATCTTCCTTTGGGTACAGTTAAAGCACAATTGTTTCGCGCTCGTGAACTTTTGTTCAACACCCTTAAGAACTCCGATGTTAAGCTCGATTAAATAATTTTTATAATTTTCAGAAGAATATGATGGGGGTGATTGAAAACTATTTTCCCGATTTATCGGAGGAGCAAATCTGTTTGTATGCCAAATTAGAGGAGCTTTATCCTGAGTGGAATGAGAGGATAAATGTAATTTCACGTAAAGATATTAGTGAGTTGGGTATTCGACATATACTTCATTCTTTAGCTATTGCTAAATATATACATTTTGTACCTGGTACAAAAATTATTGATGTGGGAACAGGAGGTGGATTTCCCGGTATCCCATTGGCTATCTTTTTTCCGGAATGTAAATTCCATCTCGTTGATTCGATTGGAAAGAAGATTAAGGTGGTCAATACAATTGCGGAAACGCTGGGTTTAAAAAATGTAACGGCACAGCAGGAGCGCTCCGAAAAAATTAATCAAAAATATGATTTTGTAGTGAGTAGGGCAGTTACTGCCTTTCCAAGGTTTGTGTCTCTTACCAAGCATTTGATTAGTGATAAGAATAGAAATGCCATTACTAATGGTATTTTATATTTAAAAGGGGGTGACTTCGAAGATGAAATAAAGCCTTTTGCCAAAAGAGCTTCGGTTGTATCTTTAACTCAGTATTTTAAGGATGATTTTTATGAGACTAAGAAGTTGATTCATTTAAGCGTATGATATAGACTTTAAATATGTTCATAAAAAACAGGAAATATTAAAATAAAAAAAGCATAATTTTTTGGAAGAAGAAAATAAAGATGTATTTTTGCAGTCCGAAAATAGAAAGTAAACGAATTCTCGAAAGATATAAAATTAGAATACGATGAAAAGGACATTTCAACCTTCTAACAGAAAAAGAAGAAATAAGCACGGATTTAGAGCTAGAATGGCCAGTGCAAATGGACGTAAAGTGCTAGCCTCAAGAAGAGCTAAAGGAAGAAAGAAACTAAGTGTTTCTAGTGAAAAAAGACACAAAGCATAATTAAGTGCTTAATCGGATATTAAAAAGGATTCATTGCGAATCCTTTTTTTTTGCTTAAATTTTATCTTTTATTAAAAACAAGAGTATTCTGATATAGTTCGATTTAAGATTATTTACTTTTTTATATTATTTTTGAATCCATCTTGATAAACACACAACTATGTCAGTACTTAAATTTTTTATCAGCAAAAAGTTTTTCATACATATTGCCTTGGCCATTGGTTTAATGATGCTTATGCTTATTGCAACTTTTATTGGCCTTAGTATTTATACGCATCATGGAGAAAGCTATGAGACTCCTGATTTTACAAACTTAACAGAGCGTCAGTTTATTGATCAGGTACAACAAAATAACCTGAGGTATAAGATTATAGACTCAGTTCATATTGATAATATGTTACCCGGTGTGGTGGTAGAACAAACACCTAAGGCCGGTAGCCTGATCAAGGAGAACAGAACCATATTTTTTACGATTAATGCCTATACTGCAGAACAGGTGCCGATGCCTAAGTTAGCTGAAATTTCATTACGAAATGCACAGGTTACTTTGGAGTCATATGGTTTGCGTGTAGGACAGCTGATTTATATTCCTTCAGAATATACACAACTGGTTTTGGGACAGCATTATCAAGGAAAACCCATTGAGCCAGGTACATTAATTGCTAAAGGATCGGCCATTGATTTATTGGTGGGACAGGGCTTAAGTAATGAACAAACAGCCGTGCCTTATTTAAAGGGTTTAACATTAGAAGAGGCCCGTAGTCTTTGTCAGTCTAATTCTTTAAATATTGATGTAGTTATCTACGAAGATACAATTGCCACTGATGAGGATAGTTTAAGAGCTTTTGTATGGAAACAGCTTCCTGAAGCCAATATGGGTAAGATGCTTCGTTTGGGTTCGTCTTTGGATATATGGCTTACAATTGACTCGGCAAAAGTATGGGGTGATACTTTGACTACTGATTCAATTAAAACAAATTTATTAATGGCAATGCCAGAACAAGAATAATTATCATGCTGGAGGAGAAAGAGAAGAGTGAGGACTTAAATGAACTGGAAGAAGAGCAGAATGAAATGTTTGAACATTATCGTTTTGTTACTGATCCGGGACAAAAACAATTGCGCATTGACAAGTTTTTGGTGAGCAGAATTGAAAATGCTTCGCGCAGCAAAATACAGGAAGCAGCAGCTGCCGGTAATATTCGTGTTAATAATGTTTCGGTTAAGCCAAATTATAAAATTAAACCTAACGATACCATCTCTATCGTGATGGAATATCCTCGCAGAGAGATTGAGATTATTCCTGAAGATATCCCACTAAATATTCATTATGAAGATGAGCATTTAATGGTTATCAATAAAAATCCGGGAATGGTTGTTCATCCTGGGCATGGTAATTATACAGGTACCTTGGTTAATGCACTGGCTTGGCATCTTAAAGATTTGCCCTTGTTTAATGCTCAGGATCCTCGACCCGGTTTAGTGCATCGTATCGATAAGGATACATCCGGTTTATTAGTGATTGCTAAAACAGAACAGGCTAAAAATCATTTGGCGCGACAGTTTTTTGAGAAAACAACAGAACGAAGTTATGTGGCAATTGTATGGGGAGCTATGGAAGAGGAGGAAGGAACCATTACTGGTCATATAGGTAGAAGCCTAAAAGACAGGATGCAGATGAGAGTGTATCCCGATGGAGAGACAGGTAAGCATGCTGTTACTCATTATAAAGTGCTGGAACGATTGGGTTATGTTACCCTGGTGCAGTGTGTGTTGGAGACCGGACGAACGCATCAGATTAGAGCCCACATGAAATATATTGGACATACCCTTTTTAATGATACACGTTATGGTGGAAACGAGATTTTGAAAGGAACCACCTTTAGCAAATATAAACAGTTTGTGCAAAATTGTTTTAAAGAGCTTCCGCGTCAGGCCCTACATGCTAAATCATTAGGATTTGTGCATCCTCATACAGGAGAAATGATGCGCTTCGATACTGATATTCCCGAGGATATGGTGCGCTGTATTGAGAAATGGAGAATTTACATAGCCAACAGGGAAGAGTAGTGTTAAGAAAATAGTGGAGCGATATATTTATAGTGTTATTACCAAATGGATAATTAGAGTATAAACCAGTTTTAATAATATACAATGTCTAAAAAGAATATAGCTGTAGTTTATGGCGGAGACTCCTCAGAGATTGTTGTATCCCGAAAAAGTGCACAAGGGGTTCTGTCCTTTATCGATAAAAGTATTTACCATGCTATAGCAGTATTGGTAACCCGTGATAAGTGGGTGGCCGAATTGAATGGTTGTGAGTTTCCTATCGATAAAAATGATTTTACCTTTTTTAATGGGGATAAGAGAGTTGTTTTTGATTGTGTTTATATTACTATTCATGGTACTCCCGGAGAGGATGGCAAATTGCAGGGCTATCTGGATATGTTGAATATTCCATATTCTACCTGTGGTGTTCTGCCTGCTTCGCTTACATTTAATAAATTTACCTGTAATACCTATTTAAAAGGTTATGGTGTTTCTGTGGCTGATTCTGTTTTAATTCGTAAAGGAACAGAGTTTGACGTGGAAAATATTGCAGATAAATTAGGTTTACCTTGTTTTATTAAACCCAATGCCGGAGGTTCAAGTTTTGGAATCTCTAAAGCAAAAAAAATAGGGGATATAGAACCGGCAATCAATAAAGCTTTCGAAGAAAGTAACGAGGTAATTATTGAGGAATTTATCAAGGGTAATGAATTTACCTGCGGTGTTTATAAAGTTCCTGGTCACGAAAATGTTTTTCCGATTACTGAGGTAATCAGTGCCAATGAATTTTTTGATTTTGAAGCTAAGTATACAGCTGAAAAGGCGCAAGAAATTACCCCAGCCAGACTCCCCAAAGAGACCACTAAAAGAATACAGCAGATTACATCACTGATTTATGATATATTGGGATGTAAGGGAATTATTAGAGTGGATTATATGTTAAGTGATAATAGAATATTTTTACTTGAGGTAAATACCACTCCGGGGATGACCACTACCAGTTTTATTCCTCAGCAAATAAAAGCTGCAGGATTAAAAATAGAAGATGTGTTTACCGAGATTATTGAAGATGCGATAAGCCGGGGATGACACTGAGGTCGCTTTGTTTATTTGTGATTGAACGGTACAGGAGGTGTTGTCCTATATCGATAGGAACTTGCATACTACCCAAATAAGTAATACCATTTTGATAATAAAGTGAGCACTTCGTATTATGCCGATGGATTAATGACAGCGTTATTGCGAAGCATATATAAGGCTCGGGTCATTAACCAATCGCTATATGAGGTTTCGCTTTTGTATTAGCATTCTGCCTATTCATGGTTGTTCAAAGAATAAGTGCAATGAGTTTTAACTGGTATTAAATAATATAATTTACCGGTTGAGGATGGCTTAAAAAGCATCGTCAACCGGTGTAATAATTATACAAATCTATATTTCTTTTTACTTCGCCAGTATTTCATATTCTTCAGGACATCCGCAGGTACAAATAAGATTTCTGTCTCCAAAGGCATCATCCACACGAGCTACACTTAGCCAAAATTTATTTTCGCGTATCCATTCCAGCGGGAAGGCAGCTTTTTCTCTTCCGTAAGCATGCGTCCACTCGTCAGCAACAACCTTATAATCAGGGTGTGGAGCATTCTTTAGTACATTGTCCAGCTTGTCAGCCTTTCCGGATTCTATTTCTTTAATTTCATTATGAATACTTTTCATGGCTTCGATAAATCGATCCAGTTCCTGTAATGATTCACTCTCAGTAGGCTCCACCATTAATGTTCCATGAACAGGAAAAGACAACGTAGGTGCATGAAAGCCATAATCCATCAGTCGTTTTGCAATGTCTGATTCGGTAATGCCAACGCTGCTTTTAAAATGGCGACATTCTAAAATCATCTCATGGGCCACTCTTCCTTTCTCACCGGTATATAAAATACCATATTCATTTTTAAGATGATGGGCCAGATAATTTGCATTTAAGATTGCTGTTTCGGTTGATTTTTTCAAACCGTCGCTACCTAACATTTTAATATAACCATAGGTAATAGGCATCACGCTTGCACTTCCCCATGGAGCTGCTGCTACAGCAGATATTCCCTTACGTCCTGTTTCAACAACCGGATGGGTTGGCAAAAAGTTTACCAAATGTTTTGCCACACCAATAGGGCCTACTCCTGGTCCACCCCCGCCATGAGGGATAGCAAAGGTTTTATGTAAATTCAGGTGACAAACATCAGCACCAATTAATCCGGGGTTGGTTAGGCCAACCTGTGCATTCATATTGGCACCGTCCATATATACCTGACCGCCGTTCTGGTGAATTATTTCACAAATTTCAACTACCGAAGCCTCAAAAACGCCATGAGTAGAAGGGTAAGTAATCATTAGGCAGGCCAGCTTATCCTTATGTTGTTCGGCTTTTTCCTTTAGGTCAGCTACATCAATATTGCCCCGGTCATCACATTTTACCACAACTACATTCATTCCTGCCATTACTGCGCTGGCAGGATTGGTGCCATGAGCTGAGGAAGGGATGATAGCTATATTACGTTGCTGCTGACCTTTACTTGTATGATAGGCACGAATAACCATTAAACCCGAATATTCTCCTGCAGCCCCCGAGTTGGGTTGAAGACTTATATCTGCAAAGCCAGTGATTTCGGCAAGGTCTCTTCTTAATTCAGCAAATAAAAGGTGGTAACCTGCAGCCTGATCGATGGGAACAAAGGGATGAATACCACCAAATTCTATCCAGCTTAAAGGTAACATCTCAGTAGCTGCATTTAATTTCATGGTACATGAGCCTAATGATATCATCGAGTGCGTCAGTGAAATGTCCCTGCGCTCCAGTTTTTTAATATATCGCACCATCTCTGTTTCAGAGTGATAGCGTTTAAATATTTCCTGTTGCAGGAATTTACTTTGTCTTAAATAAGAAGTGTTAAGCGTACAGATTTCTTTAATTTCATCCACCCTAGGAATATCTTCGCATGCTGCTCTGGCAAACACCTCTATAATCCAGTTTATATCTTCAAGGTTGGTTGTTTCATCAATACTTAAACCAATATCACCATTCTCAAAATAACGGAAGTTCATCTTTAGTTCAAGAGAATATTTTTCTATTAAATCAACCAAGGCATGATTTGTTGTTGAGAAACGGATGGTGTCGAAATAATCTTCATTGAGTTGTTTGTAGCCTAACTTTTCAATTTCCTCAGTAAGTAAAGAGGCTATATTATGTATTTGAACTGCTATTCGATGAATTCCTTCGGCTCCATGATAAACAGCGTAGAAGCTTGCCATGGTTGCCAATAAAGCCTGAGCAGTACATATATTTGAGGTGGCTTTTTCTCTTTTAATATGTTGTTCCCGTGTTTGTAAGGCCATTCTCAGAGCTCTTTTCCCATTGGCATCACGAGTGATACCGATAATTCGTCCGGGCATATAACGTTTTCCTTCTTCACGAGCTGCAAAAAAGGCTGCATGAGGACCTCCGTATCCCATAGGGATGCCAAAACGTTGAGAAGAACCAAAGACAATATCAGCACCCCATTCTCCAGGAGGTGTTAGCAGAGCCAGACTTAATAGGTCAGCACCCACAGCTACTTTGCATTCTGCTTCATGAGCCTTACATACTAGTGAGCTGTAGTTTATCACATTTCCATCGGAATTGGGGTATTGAACCAAAGCACCAAAGGATTTTTCAGAAAACTCAAAGCTATTCCAATCTCCAAATTGTAGTTCTATACCCAGTGGATTAGCTCTGGTTTCAAGTACTGCGCGTGTTTGTGGCCATATCTTTTCGTCAACATGCATAATGTTTGCACCGGCTTTGGTCATGGTTCTTGAGCGGGAGTTAAACATCATTACCATAGCTTCAGCGGCAGCAGTGGCTTCATCAAGTAAAGATGCATTAGCAATCTCCATGCCTGTCAACTCACATATAACAGTCTGAAAATTTAAAAGCGCCTCCAGGCGCCCCTGAGAAATCTCTGCCTGATAAGGAGTGTAAGAGGTATACCAAACAGGGTTTTCTAATACATTGCGCAGTATAACTGCCGGAGTAATGGTGTCGTAATAACCCATACCAATGTAGGTGTTGTATACCTTGTTTTTAGAAGCAATATCTAATATTTTTCTGTAATACTGACGCTCCGTTAATCCTTTTGCTAGTTTTAGAGGTTGCTTTAACCTGATATTTGAAGGTACTGTTTCATCAATTAATTGTTCCATTGACTCTACACCTATGGTTTTAAGCATCTCATCAATTTCTTGTTCACGAGGACCAATGTGCCTTGTTACAAACTTATCTGTAGCCATTTTTATATGTGTTATACCAGT
Organism: Saccharicrinis sp.; assembly: GCA_041584155.1. Classification (GTDB taxonomy): domain Bacteria; phylum Bacteroidota; class Bacteroidia; order Bacteroidales; family Marinilabiliaceae; genus Saccharicrinis. Next base: position 10,180 of record JBFHEL010000017.1, on the reverse strand, counting down.
TAAATTCAAAAATGATTGAGGATTTATTGATACAAAAGAATTAACCCTTTGGATGAAAACTCCTTTGTGTTATTATCATTCCTTTTGCTGGCCTTAAAGGTAAGATATTAAGAAAATTATAAAAATGATGAAGGAAGGATTTATGAATGACTTTTATCAGAAAAAAAGGAGCAGATAGGTGCGGGGAAGTATAGGTATTTAACTTACCCGGGCGACCGATAGGGACGTCCGGGTAAAATATTAAAGGATATGAATTAAAGTTCTGGAGACTGCAGGCTATTAATAAATAAGCAGCAGTATGCTAATGAAAAGTGAAGTTTAACCAGTAATTCATTGTTAGTTTAAAAGAACATATTGTGTGTTTTTTCGTGGCCTATAGTTGTGGAAGGCCCATGACCTGAATACACTACTACTTGGTCGGGTAAGGTTAATAGGTTGTTTTTTATGCCGTCGATCAGGGAGTCAAAATTACCGCCGGGAAGGTCGGCACGTCCAACGCTTTCTCTAAAGAGGACATCTCCGGCAATGACGAAACCTTCTTTTTCGCAATAGAAAACTATTCCGCCAGGAGAATGACCTGGTATATGCATTATCTTTATTTGAGAACCTCCAAATTCTATTTGTTGTCCGTGTTTAAAATATGCCTTTAAGGCAGGAGGGTTTTGCGCTACTTGCATCCCCATTTGAGCAGCATAAGGCACTGTTTGTTCTATCCAGAACTCATCGTCCTGATGGGCTTCAGCACCTAACTGAAAATGCTCGCAAACAAAGCGATTTCCAAACACGTGGTCGAGATGAAGGTGAGTGTTAAATAAGCGTTGGGGATTTAACTGGTGTATTTGTAAATAGTCTGCAAGATGTTGGTTCTCCTGTGACGTTAAACAGCCCGGATCAATAATTATACAATCGCCATTTTCAGCTGCAAGAATATAGGTGTTTTCTTGCCAGGGATTGTAGGTTAATGTATGTACTTTTAGCATAATTTTTAAGTTTATGTAATTATAATTTCACAACCTGATAGTTTAGGTTGTTGATATGTTGGTTGTTTTGATTCTTTATTTCACAATGCCTTTAAGCATAGGGACAAACTCAAAATTCCCAAAGCTTTCCTGGCTAAATTCTGTTTCCGACTCTCTGGTAACCCGGATCATTTTTTGAATATGCTCACCAACAGGTATTACCATGATACCTCCAATAGTTAGTTGGGTTAGCAGTTCTTCAGGAATGTTTGGAGCTCCGGCCGTCACAATTATTCTGTCAAAAGGAGCAAATTGAGGCAGACCTTTATATCCATCGCCTAAAAACAGGCTAAGCTGATATCCCATATCACTTAACATTTTACTGCTCTTTAAGTTTAATTCACGTTGTCGTTCTATGGAATAAACCTTCGCACCTAATTCTACCAGAACGGCAGCTTGATAGCCAGAACCGGTTCCCACCTCAAGAACTTTATGGGTGGGCTTTATTTTTAACAACTGCGACTGAAAAGCCACAGTATAAGGTTGCGATATGGTTTGATCCGCTCCAATGGGAAAGGCTTTATCCTGATAGGCAAATTGTATGAAACTGCTTTCGAAAAACATATGTCGTGGAACACTGCCAATTGCCTTTAATACAGCCTGGTCTGTAATGCCTTTTTGTATTAATTCCTGTACTAATCTATTTCTGAGTCCTTTATGTCTGAATGTATCCATTTTATAGTGTAATAGCCTGTAAAAATAAGTTTTTTTTAAGAATATAGTTTATCCAGTAAATAGCTACAGCCTGCTATAAACGTAGAATATTGTTTTTAGCACCTTAGGTCTCCTTTGATTTTATACTTTTTAGGTAAAATTTTTGTCTCATATGGGTGTTGTTGCTCAGATTATGCAATATTTAAGGGCCGAAGATTGTACACGAGGTCCGAAATTTAATTTAAATTGCCAAAGATGAAGGCTATTCAGAAATTTTTATTTATAGCATATGGTATTTTTGTGATAATAGTACTTATTACTTTTATGATAAAATAATAGTTCGGTATTCATTTTCAGTGGCTATATTTCCCAAAGTGTCATGATGAAGGAAACTATAGGTTTAGTGTGAATAGGCTGCAATAGAAAAGGTTAGGAGTTTAAAATTTTTCAGTACATGAGGATTACAAAAAACTTATAGTTGTTAGTTAACGGGTCAGGTGTATTGGATGTGATTGATTGCTAATCTGAGTAAACCAGAAAGCCATTAATATTCTGTTTTTAATAGGTGATTAGCATGCTAAAGATCATACTATTGTGTGATCTGCTTTTTGTAAAGTTTCTCTAAAATAGTATATTAGTTAATAAGATCAACAACATTAGATATTTCACAATAATTATTAATTAATTGCGTATAACAGATGACCTAGTTGAACAGCTTTATATGGAAAATAATTTAGATGAAGAAAAGATAGTACGAATAAATGGAAAAGCAGTGATTATAAAATATCTGGTTTCGGATGTTTTAGCCTTAATACTAGGCCACTTATTTTTTGCTCGTAATTATCAACTGCCTTATAACGATATTTATACTACTTTATATCCTGAATCATTGCTAGGATTAGCCTCTTATTTATCTCTTTTTGTTATTGTTTGTTTGTGGGTTTTTGCCTTTTATTTAGCGGGTAACTATGCAAATGTTGCACGGCGATCGGGTTTGCAAATTATATGGCCAACTCTTTCAACATCATTTATTTTGGGCATTTTACTTTTTTATTTATTATTTGGTATTACCTCATTTGATATTCAGGAAATATATCTTTCTATATCCTTAAAGTATATTTTTATAGTATTTGCCCTGGTGTTTTCTTTTCGTATAATCTTGATATTTAGGCATTATTACCTCTTGAAAAAAGGACGCATAGGTTATTATGGAATAATAATAGGTAATAATAAAAGAGCAAGGAGGGTAGTTAAAGAGTTTTATAAAAGCAAGCAAAAACAGGGCTATTTGTATGTGGGGTATGTTGCTGAAGATGAGGATGCAGGCTGTGATTTAAGGACGTATTTACCATGCCTGGGGCATATTTCTGAATTAGAACAAATCATGAAAAATGTTTCTGTTGATGAAGCATTAATGATATTAAATAAAACATCTCATGATAGGGTAAATAAGACTATTAATATTTTGAGACAAAAGAATATATTAATTAAGCTATATGCCGATTTAAATCAGGTAATTAAAGGAACTTTAAAAAAGCAAAATCTGGAATTTTTTCCTTATATCACTATTTGTTCCAATAGTATGCCCGGATGGCAGGTGTTTTTAAAGAGTTTATTTGACTTTGTGTTTGCTTTGTTAGGAATTTTTGTTCTATCGCCTTTGTTTATTTCATTGGCTATTGGAGTAAAGGTTTCATCAAAGGGGCCTGTGTTTTATAAGCAAACAAGAATAGGTAAAAACAGCAAGCCATTTGTTATGTATAAATTCCGGTCGATGTGTATTGAATCAGAAAAGGACGGACCCGCCTTATCTTCATCCAATGATCCCCGAATTACCTCTTTTGGTGGCCATTTGCGAAAGCTTCATTTAGATGAATTACCTCAGTTGTTTAATGTGATTTTAGGCGATATGTCGTTTGTAGGACCAAGGCCTGAGCGTAAATTTTTTATTGATAAAATACTTCCTTTTGCTCCTCACTATGAGCAATTATTTACGGTTAAACCCGGGATAACTTCCTGGGGTATGGTTAAATACGGATATGCTCAAAATGTAGAAGAAATGATTGAACGATTGCAATATGATATCATGTATATTGAAAACAGAACTCTTGTTGTTGATATGAAAATATTGCTTTATACTATTCGTTCTATTTTATACGGAGATGGGAAATAGTTATAAAATGTTATTGTGGTGCGTAGATTTCTTTTTGAGTAATATAAATATTTGACAATTTAGTATGGGGAGCTGATGAACTAGTTTTTTCTTATAACAAAGATAGTAGTCGCTATTAAATCTTAGTTGGTGTATAAAGAGAAAAGCCTGTTTTTGCTGTTAACTGCCACCCCTGCAGATAACATACGCAAAAAACAGACTTCTCCGGTTGTGTAACCTTAATTTTGTGCCAAAGGTTACTTATTATTGAGTTTAGGTTATTTCTTAGTTTGTTGATTATAAGTTTATAATCAATTCTCTTAATTCGTCATTGTTAATACTTTTCTTCTTTGTTTCAGCAAGCATCTTGACCTTGGGTAATATTTCTTTTCCTTGCTCATTACTTAAATAAATACCCATGTTAGCAAGAGTATCTAATATAGAAGCAACACCCGAATGTTTTCCAATTATGAATTGAGATGTTTTGCCAACTTCCGAAGGATCAAAGGCATGGTAACTCATTGGGTTGTTTAGTAAAGAGCGGCAATGAATACCCGATTCATGACTGGTAATCAGATCGCCGGTTATTGGTTTGGTTTGACTCACTCTTCTTTTGGAAACCTGTTCAACATATGAGCATGCTTCGTTAATATTTTTTAGGTCGATGCCCATGTTTTGGTTCAGTGAAAATTTAGCTGCAGCAGCTACTTCTTCCAAAGGTGCGTTTCCTGCACGTTCACCCAATCCGTTAATGGTTACATCTATACTATTGCATCCGGCTTGCAGAGCTGCGATACTGTTTGCAGTAGCCATCCCTAAATCATTATGCGCATGAAATTCAAAATCTATTTCGGGATATAAATCACGATAGCGTGATATCATCTCATAAACTGAAAATGGATTCATAATACCTACTGTATCTGCAAATCTGACTCTTTTTACACCCAGAAAAGAGGCCCTTGAGATATATTCCTGTAAAAATTGAGGATTAGCTCTTGAAGCGTCCTGTGCACCAATACCCACAAAATCAAAATGATTACAGGCTAAGCCAATCATTGTTTTCATTTGTGATAATACCCATTTAGGATCCTTTCCAATAGCAGCTAACTGAATGTCACTAACAGGGAAGGAGATGCTGATGCGTTTAACACCAGTTCTTTTAGCTGCCATGATGTCGGAAACGGTAGCGCGAGACCAACATAAAGTATCAAAATTAAAACCTTGAGCAACCAGCGTTTTGATGTGCTTTTCTTCTTGAGCAGAGATCGCAGGAGTGCCAATTTCGGCCTCTGTTATGCCAATATCTTCAAGCAAATGAGCAATTTTTATTTTCTCATCTAAAGAAAAAACTACTCCGGCAGCTTGTTCGCCATCTCTTAACGTGGTATCTATCAGATATTGTTTCATAATGTATAGTTAATTAGTCACTTGTTACTGGTCATTAGGTTTAAAAACCGATGACCATTGACAAGTGACTATTCGAGTGATTAATCTGTAATTAAATACTCTTCTACTGCTTCGCCTTCTTCAAGAGCATCTAAAATTTCATCTATTTTTTCTTCAGTTATTTGTCCATACCAATAGTTGTTTGGGTGAATAACCATAATAGGTCCCTGACTGCAAACATTTAAACAAGCCGTACTTGTAACGGCAGCATCTATGCCTCTGTCATTACATTCTTCCATAATATAAGGAATGAAATCTGTAGCTCCGTTCTTGTTACAGAACCCTTGAGCATCTCCTGTTACGCGGAACGAATTACATACTAAGATGTGAAATTCAGGTTTTTTCATAGGTAATAAATTAGTATCAGGTATCAAGATGATTTTGTTTTTGAACCTGATGTTGTTATTAATTTGTTTATTTGTTTTATGGTCTAAACAGTTAGTTATCAAGTAAATCTATATCTACTGAGTATTGGTATCAACCACATCCGGTTCCTGTACCAGAACAACTTGCTCCACACTTAAAGCTTTCGGCTTTGGTGATGGTTCTTAGCTCAATGCCTTTATAAACCGAATCCATTCCCTGATCAATCAGTCCTGACATTTCTATCACCTCTAAACCTGTTTTACCAAGTATTTTTGAAGGTTTAGGACCAACTCCTCCAACTAATATGGCTCTGCAGTCACTTAAGATATGGCCTAATTCTTCCCATCGTTTATCGCCATTTCCTTTAGGAGGAGTAACGCGTTGGTTCACTAATTTGTAACCATTGGGTGTTTCTTTAAATACATAAAGTCTTTCAGCCTCTCCTAAATGCTGGTTTACCAAAATTCCCTCGTTACTTGCTACTGCTACATATGGGCGTTGGTCTAAATCTCCTTTATCTATTCTTACTTTAGCCGCTTCAGTTAGCAACTCCATTGCCTCAGTGCTATCCTTACCCAGAAGTCCTGCTGCATCGGCTCTGCATCGGCTACAATGTGTCATTGGCGGTAAGAAAGCACCAATTTCTTTTCTAATTTCCTTCATGTAAGCGGTTGAAGGTTCTGTTAAGTCAGAGAAAGGAGTGTCTGCCACCGGAATCAATGGAATAGTATTCATTAAATCAACACCTAACTTAGATAAACCTTCAGCTAAAGTTCCCAAATGCTTGTCATTGATACCGGGAATTACGATGGCATTGGCCTTTACTGTGATTCCTACAGCTTTTAATTTTTCTATTGCTTCTAATTGTTTGCTTAAAAGAAGCTCGGCTCCAGCCAGACCAAAATATCCTTTTTTCTCAAAACGAACCCATCGATATACTTTCTCAAGTATTTTGGTATCTAAAGAGTTGATGGTAATGGTAACGTGACTTACTTTTAATTCAGCAAGCTCTTCTATATAAGGAGCAATATTTAATCCATTTGAAGAAACGCAAAGAATCATCTCGGGGAAGTTGGAACGTACCTGACGTAAGGTCTCCATTGTTTCCTCCGGGTTGGCAAATGGGTCTCCGGGACCGGCAATGCCAACAACAGAAAGCTGGGGCATTTTTTCCCGTAATGACTTTAGGTAAACAATGGATTGCTCCGGAGATAGGATATTTGAGGTAACTCCGGGTCGACTTTCGTTTACGCAATCGTATTTACGGTTACAATAATTACAACTGATATTACATTTGGGCGCTACTGGTAAATGCACTCTGGCATATTGTCCTTTAGCTTCTTTATTGAAACAGGGGTGTTTTTTAAAGTCAATCATAGCGTTTTTTTTAAGAATAAAGTACTAAGTATAAAGACCAGATATTTTACCTTCTTTCATTTGATGTCTTTATGCCTATGCCTAATTTTTTACATATACTTCCAAATTAAATCGGAATGTTCTTGTTTGTATTCGATCATGGCATTTCCAATTTTATCGAATAGTTCTTGAGCTCCTTTGTAGGTTATATGCTTTAATCTGGAACCTCCTAGTCTGTCGTGTATTGGAAACCCAACTCTTATAATTGGTATTTTAAGTTCGCGGGCTATGTAGTAGCCCTTGCTGTTACCTATGATTAAATCAGGTTTCAAATCGATACATAGTTCGTTTATCTTTTCAAAATCTAAATCACCCATCACTTGAATGGTTTTACCATGAGTAGGAGCACACTTTTCTATTTCTTCTTTAAGCATATTGCTATTTCCTCCAGATGCAGCCATAACTACTTCAACGCCTATCTCATCTAAAAATCCTGTCATGGCAATCACCAAATCTTCTTCTCCATAGACAACTGCTTTTTTGCCAAAAACATATTTGTGTCCATCGGCATAGGCATCAATTAACCGGCCGCGTTCCATGCTGTATCTTTTTGGAATGGGATTTCCACTGATGTCGCTTAATAGTTGAAATAACTCATCTGTTTGTGTGATCCCAACAGGCATATTTATGGTGAATTTTTTAACGCCAAATTCTTTTTCCAGATATTCAGCTCCTGTGGATGATAAGTTGTTACTTTTAACTCTTCCTGAGAGGTTTCCTTTGTTTAAAACCGGCCCAAATTCAATGCTGGCTTTGGCACCCCCCATTAGTTTTAAGTCGTGCACAGAAGTTCCGCCATCAGGAATTCTATGGTAGGTATCCCAAACCGGGTTGTCTAAAGTTTCTGAATAATCCGGAACCATAATATAATCTATGCCAAAATTCTCTAGGATATCTTTTAACATTCTTAAATCTTCGGTCGAGATAAATCCTGGGAAGATGTTTACCTTATCATTCATTTCCACTTTAGTGGCAAATGTTTTGGTGATGGCAGCTACGGTTTCATGGAATCCGTCCATATGCGAACCCTGATAACTGGGTGTCGATGAGTATACAAATTCCGGTATGCTTTGATCGTGTGCATTGGCTGCTTTGTAATTTCTCAAAGCCTGTCCTATATCATCACCAATAGTTTCTGCTAAACATGTGGTGCAAACGCCAACTACTTCTGGCTTATACTGAGCAATTACATTTTGGATGGCAGCACTTAAGTTTGCTTCACCTCCAAAAATGGTGGTTTCTTCACTGAAGTTTGAAGAAGCAATGTCTACGGGCTCTTTATAATGACTAATTAAATATCGTCGGATATAAGTGGCACATCCTTGTCCTCCGTGAATTACAGGAACACATCCTTTAATTCCTTTATATGCTATACTTCCTCCCAACGGCGAACATACTTTACAGGCATTTCGCGTGGCAACGAAGTTTTTACGTTCTTTTAATACTGGTATCTTGTCGGCCATTTTTAGACTTTTAGATGGTTAGATAAGAGATAATAGATTTACTGAAGCATGTCAAGTGTCCAACAGTCTGTTATCTCTGAATAAACTTCCATACAGGGCTACATACAGATGCGTAAACCTCTTTGGCAAAGTTGAGCATACCCACATATCCGGCTAATGCTTCTTTTCGTTCGTGGTTGTGATCACAAAATCCAAGACCAAGTTTATAAGCAATTGGGCGTTCTTTTACTCCTCCGATAAACAGATCAGCTCCGGTTTGCTTTACAAAGTCTGATAACTCATTAGGGTTAGAGTCATCTACGATGACTGTTCCTTTATCACAAATTTTTTGTAATAAGTTGTAATCATCTTTGTTACCGGTTTGTGAACCTACTACAACTGTTTGCATGCCTAATAATCGCAAGGCTTTTACTAAACTAATGGCTTTAAAAGCGCCACCTACGTAAATGGCTGCCTTTTTACCTTGCAGTTTCTCACGATAGGGTTGCAATGCAGGAATTAATTTGGCTAGTTCATCAGAAACTAAAGCACGGGCATTTGCCATTAATTCAGGGTCGTTAAAATGTTGAGCGACCTCGTATAATGCATCCGACATATCTTCGATACCAAAATAGGATACTTTTTTATAAGGGATATCGTATTTTTTTTCCATTTCTTTGGCTACGTGCATCATACTACCTGAGCACTGTACCACATTTAGTGATGCTTTATGACATTTGCGCACTTGTTCAACACGGCCATCACCAGTTAGACAAGCGATAATATCGACACCAATTTTTTTGTAATATTCGGCCAGGATCCAGAGTTCACCAGCCAGGTTAAAATCACCTAATATATTAATACTGTATTTAGGGGCAACGTAATCATCATTTGTTCCGATTATTGTCATCAAGGCATCACAAGCCGCCTTATAACCATCTTTTTTTGTTCCTTTAAAACCTTCACTCATTACAGGTATTACATCTACACCTGTTTCTTTAGTTAGCTGTCGGGCAACAGCTTCTACATCATCACCAATAACGCCCACAATACAAGTGCTGTAAATAAAAACAGCTTTAGGTTTGTATGAATCAATTAATTCAGTTAAGGCATTGTATAATTTTTTTTCTCCTCCAAAAACCACATCTTTTTCGCGTAAGTCGGTTGAAAAGCTTAATCGGTGCAACTGCGGTCCCGATGACATTGCTCCTCTAATGTCCCATGTATAGGCGGCACATCCTATTGGGCCATGAACAAGGTGTAGTGCATCAGCTATAGGGTATAAAACTACCCTTGAGCCACAAAAAACACAAGCTCTTTGACTTACAGATCCTGCTACTGATTTTTTTTCGCAGGCTAAATCATGTTGGTCTTCGCCAATGGTAACAATCTGGGATGTTCTATCTTTTATATATTTTGACATAATAAACTTGTTTAAATAGAAAGATTATTTCATTTGACATAAGACACAAGTATCAAGTATCAAAAGGATACGTAAAAAGTAAGTCTTGTATTTTGATACTTACACTTGATACTAAAAAAAGAAAAAGGCTGATGAGGCAATTATTAATTTATACCACCTATTAATATGTTTCGGCGTTCCGAAACCTAATTGCCCCATCAGTCTTAACCTCTGGCAAACACAAAGTTTTATAGATTATTTAACGATTAGATGAGAGATAAGC
>JBFHEL010000016.1:0-24140 GCA_041584155.1 Saccharicrinis sp. | reverse complement strand
GCCTTCTTTGATTATTGCGGATGAGCCTACTGCTAATTTGAACTCTACAGATGGAAGTGAAGTGTTAAGGATTTTAAGTGAAATAAATGAAAAAGGAACAACAGTGTTGTTTTTTACTCATTCGGCTATTATTGCCGGAAGGGGTAATCGGGTAGTAGAGTTATTTGATGGTCATTTGGTAGGTGAGAATGCAATGAAATAAGTAAATTATGGGTATTTCCAATTATATAAAAGTAGCTCTTCGTTCTTTGTTTCGCTTTCGCTCGGATGCGATTTTTAACGTGTTGGGTTTATCTGTAGGTATAACTATTTGCATTTTTGTTTTACTTTATGTTAGAGCTGAGTTAAATTACGACAGACATTTTACGGGTTATAAGCATATTTATAGAGTAGTTACTGAGGGTGTAATTGGAGATAATTATTTCGAAAATGCCTTGACCCCAATGCCGGCATTGGATTTCCTGCGCGAAAACTTTTCGGAGGTGGAGGTAGGAGTGAAGGTAGTAAGAGGTAGTAATAAATTGGTTACCTGTGATGATAAAAAGTTTAATGAGGATAATTTTTATTACGCCGATTCCTCATTTTTTAACGTGTTTGATATTTCCCTGGTGGAAGGGGAAAAGGAAGAAGTGCTTCGGTCTTCAGAAAGTGTGGTCATATCCAGTAAAATAGCCAAAAAATATTTTGGAAACGAAGATCCTTTGGGTAAGAAAATGACCATTGATAATGGTTTGGTGTTTTATGTGAGTGGAATATACAAGCCGATGCCTGAAAATACCCATTTTCATTGCGATTTTATAGCCTCACTTCAGTCGGTGGATAAATTGTACAAAGCTCAATATGCGGAAGAATTTTTAAAGATGAAGCATAATTGGTTTCAGTTGAACCGGTATACTTATGTGGTTTTAAAGAAAGGGGTTGATGTTGATGCACTAACCCTCAGGATGCAAACTAAGGTACAAAATGTCATTGATACTCAAATTAATGAATTTGCATCAAATATTGCAGGGCAAAAGGGAAGTATAGAGACCCTTAATCTAAGGTTTCAGCCTGTAAAAGATATTCATCTGTACTCAGGACTGGATAATGAGCTGGAACCTAACTCTAAAAAAATGTATGTTGTTTTGTTTCTTACGGTGGCAGTGTTTGTATTGCTGATCACCTGTATTAATTTTATGAACCTGACTACCGCTCGCATTTCGAATCGATTGCAGGAAGTAGGAGTGCGTAAAATTGCGGGTTTTAACCGAAGGGAGTTGTTTGTTCAGTTTGTTGTTGAGGCATTAACTTATAGTTTTTTGGCTTTGTTTCTGGGCTTGGTTTTGGTTGAGCTTTTGTTACCCGGGTTTAATGCTTTGTTTGGCTTACATCTGAAATTGAATAGACTTGAGAGTCATGCTGACTTATTTTATGTTGCTATACTTACCATCTTTGTTGGTTTATTTTCGGGATTGTATCCGGCCTTATCTTTCTCGGGTTTGCGAGAGGTCGAGATCTTTAAAAATGGATTGTTTTTTGGAAAAAAAGGATTTGTATTTAGAGGATTGCTGGCTGCATCACAGGTTCTTGTGGCTACATTTCTGGTGGTTTTGACCGTGGGGATGTATTGGCAAATACAGTTTTTAAAAACCAAAGATTTGGGCTTTAGCAGTAAAGATGTATTGGTTGTGGAAAGAGGATATGCGTTGGGAAAGAAATTTCCGATGGTGAAAAATAGATTAAAATCCATACCCGGTGTAGTAGAAGTCTCTGCTTGCCTAACATTGCCTGGGGAGAATGCCTCTTCTCAGTCGTTTAATATAAGCGGAAAGGATGGTGATAAAGCGGTTTTGCTACCTTATAATTATGTAGAAAAAGACTTTTTTAAAACCTTAGGTGTTAATTTTGTTGCAGGAAATATATGGGGAAGAACTCCATTGAAAATGTCGCACGATATTGTGATTAATAATGCGGCAAAAGAAATGATGGGCATGGCCAAACCTTTGGGTCAAAGGTTAAGGTACTCAGGGGCAGAGGGTGAAGATTATGGATTTTCAATTGTTGGCGTTACCAAAAACTTTCATTTTGAGCCTGTTCAACTTCCTATTCGTCCATTGGTATTGATGGATCTTCCCAAGGGGATATTTTATGATAACCTATTGATTAAAATGTCAGATAAGTGGGATGCTAACGATTTAATTCAAAATATAGAGGTTGTTTGGCGCGATTATACCGATAATGAGCCCTTTGAATATGCTATGTTAACTGATGTGTTAGATCATAATCTGGATGAAGAGAGGATGGTGATGCGTATGTTCCTGGTTTTTTCTATTCTTTCGCTTTTTGTGGCATGGCTGGGTATACGTGCATTTGCTACCTATGTTGGTGATCTTAAACATGCTGATTTTCAGACCAGGAAAGTGTTGGGTGCTTCGTCACATCAGATATTTAGTGAGCTTTTTATTGAAATAGGTCAATACCTGATGAGTGGGATTGTAATTTCTATGCCCCTGACATTCGTCGTTCTGCAGTTCTGGCTTAATGGTTTTGCCTATTATAACCGTTTGCCGGTATTAATCATGTTAGCTATATGTGCCGTTATTTTTGGACTGGCTTTTCTTTTAATTTTGATTCACTCTGCCAGAATTGTAAAAGCATCCCCTGTTTCAGAGCTTAAGTAGTTAAAATATTGCAGTTCATGTCTAAGGAAATGGAGGAGAAAGTATATGCAGCAGTGTGATGGCTAATAACAGTCTGGCTGATTTACTGATCTGCAACATTCGGGTGCTAATCATCTGTTTTAAGATTTATGACTGTTCATAACTTCGCCTCTCATTTTCAGTATGCATTTAAAACTTCACTGGTTATTCTAAAAAAAAACAATATATTTGCGCCATTCTAACCTGAAGTGTTTTAGGAAAGAAGATGAAATATAAGTTTAGTTGAAAAATAAATAAATCAAAAGTACAAATGCAAAACAAAGGAGCGATCAGAGTTTTTGCCATCCTTTTAGCTTTAGTAAGTTTATATCAGTTGATATTTACATACCAAACAAGAAAGGTTGAGAACGAGGCAAAAGAAATAGCATTAGCTTTAGGAGATGATCAGGCTGAAATAAACTATTTGGATTCTATTGCCAATGAGCCAGTGTATAATTTTTTCGGTAGAAAATACTCTTATAAAGAGTGTAAAGAAAAAGAAATAAATTTTGGACTGGATCTTAAAGGAGGTATGAACTTAATCCTTGAGGTAAAAGTTGCTGATATTCTAAAAGCCTTATCGAATTATAATACAGATGCTACATTTAATGAAGCCTTGCAAATTGCAGAGCAGAAAGAGAAGTCTTCATCAGAAGATTTTATTACTCTTTTTAACAAGGCTTTTACCGAGATAGATTCTGAAGCTCGTTTGGCTGCTATTTTTAATACTGTTGAGTTAAAAGGAAAAATTGACTATAACACGTCTAACGAGGAAGTAATCAAGGTAATCAGAGAAGAATCGCAAAGTGCTATTGATAATGCCTTTAATATTTTGCGTACTCGTATTGACCGTTTTGGTGTTACTCAGCCTAATATTCAAAAGCTTGAAAAAGCAGGACGTGTATTGGTTGAACTTCCTGGTATAAAAGATCCTCAAAGGGTTCGTAAATTATTGCAGGGTACTGCTAGCTTAGAGTTTTGGGAAACTTATGAGATAGGAGACCTGGTACAAAATTTAATAGCCGCTAATAGCAAGGTTGCTGAAATAGAAGAGGCTTCAAAAGCATTAGAGGCTCCTGTTAAACAAATAGAAGAAACAGAAGAAACAGCTGAGGTTGTAGCTGAAAAAGATGATGTTTCGGAACTGTTAAGCGATCTAGGAACAGATAGTACAAAGGTGGATTCTTTGGATGCTCAATCTAAAAAATCATTATTCTCTGTGTTAATGCCTTCGCAACGTCAACGGGGACCTCTTGTAGGATGGGCAAAGGTACAGGATACTTCAAAAGTAAATAGTTACTTGCAAATGCCTCAGGTACGTGCTTTGTTTCCTAAAAATGTGAAGTTCATGTGGGGTGTGAAACCTCTTTCACAGGAAACAAATGATGGTACTACAAGTAAAGATGAAATATACGAGTTAATTGCTATCAAGGTAAGTACTCATGATGGTCGTGCTCCTCTTGAAGGGGATGTAATTACCAATGCCAGTAAATCAGTAACCAGTCAGGGTGGTTATGAGGTAAGTATGCGTATGAATGCTGAAGGAGCTAATGTTTGGGCTCGTTTAACAAAAGCGAATATCGATAAGTGTGTTGCCGTTGTTTTGGATGGTTATGTGTACAGTTATCCTGTAGTTAACGGTGAAATTAAAGGTGGAAGTAGTTCTATTACTGGTAATTTTGATGCTCAGGAGGCAGAAGACCTTGCGAACATCCTTAAGTCGGGTAAGTTACCTGCTCCTGCACGTATTGTAGAGGATACCGTTGTTGGTCCATCGCTGGGGCAAGAGGCTGTAGATTCAGGTTTTTCTTCTTTCTTATGGGCATTTGTTGTTGTATTAGCTTATATGATTTTCTACTATGGCTTTAGAGCTGGTATAGTATCTGATATAGCTTTATTGGCAAATATGTTCTTCATTTTAGGCGTGTTGGCGTCCTTTGGAGCTGTTTTAACTTTGCCTGGTATTGCAGGTATTGTTCTGACCATTGGTATGTCAGTAGATGCTAACGTTCTTATCTATGAACGTATAAAAGAGGAAATGTTATCTGGTAAGGGTGTTAAATTAGCTGTTACAGAAGGATATAAGAATGCATTCTCTGCGATTATTGACTCCAACGTAACTACTTTCTTAACCGGTTTAATATTATTCTTATTTGGTACAGGTCCTATTAAAGGTTTTGCTACTACTCTGATGATTGGTATTGCCACTTCTTTCTTCTCTGCAATCTTTATTACCCGATTGATTTTTGAGAGAATGTTGGATAAAGACTCAAAACTTAAATTCAGCACTAAATTAACAGAAGGATTCCTTAGAAATACAAAAATTAAATTCCTTGAGAAAAAGAAAATATTCTTTGTTGTTTCAGGATCTTTTATATTGATAGGTTTGATTTCTTTAGCTACTCAGGGATTAAAATCAGGTATCGATTTTTCAGGTGGTAGAACTTATGTGGTGCGTTTTGATGAACCTGTGACTGCTTCCGATATTCATAAGTTAATGAGTGATGAATTTGAAGGTGCTCACGTTGAAGTAAAAACATTTGGTGGAGATAATCAGGTGAAAATCTCAACTAACTACATGATAGAAGAAAATGGAGAGAATGTAGATAATGATATTGAGAAAAAGCTGTATGATGGACTACAAACTTATCTTGGAGCTAATGTTACTTTTGAAGACTTTGTGGATAATTACCGCATGAGTTCACAAAAGGTAGGACCTACAATTGCTACAGATATTAAAATAGGAGCTTACTATTCAATAGCGTTCTCTTTAATTGTAATTTTCTTATATATTCTGATCCGTTTCCGTAATTGGGAATATGGTTTAGGCGCATTGGTTGCATTGGTGCATGATGTGTTGGTTGTTTTAGGTGTATTTTCATTGTTGTACAAAGTAGTACCTTTTAGTCTTGAAATTGATCAGGCTTTTATTGCGGCTATTCTTACAGTGATTGGATATTCCATTAATGATACCGTGGTTGTTTTTGACCGTATCAGGGAATTTTTAGGCCTACATCCTAAACAAGATCGCCAAATCGTTGTTAACTCAGCCTTAAACTCAACAATGAGTCGTACAGTAAATACTTCTGTAACTACATTTGTTGTATTATTGGTAATCTTCTTATTCGGAGGTGAAGTTATTCAAGGATTTGTATTTGCAATTATGTTGGGTGTTGTTGTTGGTACCTATTCTTCTTTGTTTATTGCTACACCGGTTGCTTTTAGTGTGATCGATTCAAGACACAAGAAAAAAAGTATTGCCAAGGCAAAAAAATAAAACATATCTTATAAAATATATGGCACCCTTTAAACCTAAGTGTTTAAAGGGTGTTTTGTTTTTGTTATCTTTAGGCGGAGAAATAGAAGTGTTTTAAAATATATGGGTATCACTGTTTAAGAGATTATTAATACTTTAGGTTATGTATTTTGTATTTTTATCATTTGGAGGAGGAGAAATTATTCTGGTTTTTTTAGCCGTGCTGTTATTATTTGGCGCCAATAAAATTCCTGATTTCGCCAAAACATTAGGGAAAGGAATAAATGAGTTCCGAAGAGCAACTGATGAGATCAAGAAAGAATTTAGAGAAGGAACAGAAGAATTTGCCAAAGATCTGAAGGAATCTCAACAGGAGATTAATGAACATGTTAGTGAGGTGAAACGATCTTTAAATGACCCGGTGGGTTATGACCCCTATGAAAATAGTGAGCAGGAAAGTATGGATAAGACTGTTACCGATACTGATCAGCATCCTATAGAAAATACCGATAGTGTTAACTTAAAAAAAAATAAGTAATTGTGGTTTAACACTGTTACTTAGTTAAGGATTTATGATAGTTGCCAAAGGAATTAAAAAGCAATTCGGAGACCTGCAGGTGTTGAAAGGAGTTGACTTGACTGTTAAACAGGGTGAAGTCGTTTCTATAGTTGGACCCAGTGGGGCTGGTAAGACCACACTGCTGCAAATATTGGGAACCCTTGATAAGCCCAACGAAGGAGAGGTGGTGATCAATCATACCTCTATTCAGCATCTGAAAGAGAAAGAGCTGGCAAAATTCCGCAATCAAAATATTGGTTTTGTATTTCAGTTTCATCAATTATTACCCGAGTTTAATGCTCTTGAAAATGTGATATTGCCTGCTCTTATAGCTGGTAAGAATAAAAGTAAATCAGAGAAGCGTGCTCGTGAAATTCTAAGTTTTTTAAATTTAAAGGAACGTGAACATCATAAACCTGCTGAATTAAGCGGTGGCGAAAAGCAACGTATTGCTATTGCCAGGGCTTTAATTAATGATCCGGTAGTGGTTTTTGCAGATGAACCAACCGGAAGTCTCGACTCTAAAAATCAGGAGGAATTGCAGAAATTGTTTTTTAAACTGAGAGATGAATTTAATCAAACTTTTGTTATTGTTACCCACGACCTTCATCTGGCACATTTGAGTGATAGGGAAATTAAAATGAAAGATGGTGTTGTGATGTAAAATTCTTATGCTTCTTTACTCTATAGTATAAGAAAAGCGATAGCTCTTAAAGAGTTTTCTGTTCACATCATTTATAGCAAGTATATTTTAAAATTATTGTGTACACACAAGCGGGTATCAATCATAATTGGAGTTTTGAAGAGTAAGTTGATATTGTAGCACTTTAAAAACAATTTACATTTTTCAGCGTTAAGTTTACTTGAGAAATAAAGGTTTGGCCTTTTAAAGTTTATAGACTACCCATTGGTTGGTATACTAGATGTTTTAATATAATAAGTTTCCTGGCGTATTCGTTTGTTTTCCCTTGTTTATTTTTCTTTATTAAAGTGTGCTTATTCAGCTGTTGACATTAAATCATCTGACTTATTATGGAACTTAATGAAATAAAAGACTTTTTAGATGAAAAGGTGTTGACCTACAATACACCGTTGTTTATCGAATCCGATCCTATCTCTATCCCAAAGCTATTCTCAAGAAAAGAAGATATCGAGATTGCCGGTTTTATTGCTGCTACGCTTGCATGGGGGCAGCGGTCAGCTATTATAAAAAGCGCGCATAAAATACTCTCCTGGATGGAGTATGAACCCTACCGTTTTATTATGGAAGGAGCAGAACTTCCTCTTGATCAGCAATCGGTATACCGAACTTTTAATGGAGACGATTTAAATTACTTTATCTTGTCTTTATCGCGTTTGTATAAAGAGGAGGGAGGCTTAGAACAGGTTTTTACTAATGGGTATCGTAAATATTATCATATAAAAGGTTGTATTAGTCATTTTCGTGAGGTTTTTACTTCCTTTCGAGAGCCTGGAAGATCAGGAAAGCATTTGGCTAATGTGAGCAAGGGCTCTTCAGCTAAACGTATCAATATGTATTTGCGTTGGATGGTGAGGAATGACAGGCAAGGGGTGGATTTTGGACTTTGGAAGGCGATGAAGCCGAAGGACCTGATGCTGCCTTTAGATGTGCACACAGGCAATGTAGGAAGGAAACTGGGACTTTTAAAACGGAAACAGAATGATTGGAAGGCAGTAGAGGAAATTACAGGGATGTTAAGACAATTTGACGCTCAGGATCCCATTAAATATGATTATGCTCTTTTTGGGTTAGGTGTTTTTGAAAAATTTTAACAATGGCAAATTCTTTTTTTCAATTTAAGCAGTTTGTTGTACATCAGGATCTTGCGGCTATGAAAGTAGGAACCGATGGTGTTTTATTGGGGGCATGGGCTTCAGCTTTAAATGTTAAGGATGTTTTGGACATTGGTACGGGTACTGGTTTAATTGCCCTAATGCTGGCTCAACGAAATCATACTGCACATATAGATGCCCTGGAGATAGACGCTAATGCCTGTGAACAAGCGCGCCTTAATTTTAAGCAAAACGATTGGACCAATAGGTTAAGGGTTATAGAAGATAACCTACAGCATTATAGTCGGTCTGTTACTAAAAAATATGATTTATTGGTTAGTAATCCCCCTTATTTTAATAATGCCTTAAAAAATGAGTGTGAAAAGAAAACCTTAGCGCGACATACCGATTCGCTTAGTTTTCAGGAACTATTACAAGGAGTGAAATTGTTATTGAAACCTAATGGCCTTTTTTGTGTTGTTTTACCGGCTGATGAGAAGGATCGGTTTATTGACTTAGGAATGAAGCTAGGGTTGTTTTTGAAAAATATTTTATTCGTGCAACCTACTCCTGCCAAACAACCTAAAAGAGTGTTGATGGAATTTTCCTTTTATAGAACAGAGGTGTGTAAACAGATTATGGTAGTAGAGGAATTTGGGCGTCATGGCTATTCTGAGGCCTATAAGGAGTTGACGAAGGATTTTTACCTGGCTTTTTGATCGCAAAGGCTGAATATCTATTGTAACCATAGTGTAATTTGTTTTTTTAGATGCCGTCTTTGCTTTTTGGTTCTTGTCAGTGATGGTGATAAACGAAAGAAGAGGTAACTTTGCTTAAATGATGAAAGTGTAGTATATATCTTATAAGAAAAATAGAATGCGCTCTGTGTTTAATATTGAATTTGTGATTTTATTTTAATGCAGATGTTTGAGGTGGAATATGGTTGATAGGTGTGTTGTGTTTTTTACCTAAAGGTATTTTTATGGAGAAAAAGATACAAGGGGTGTGAATTAATACCACTTTGAGAATTAACTAATCACTATAAGTTCTTAAACTTGCGAATGATTAATTTATAAGAAATGCACAATCTTTTCAGAAAGTCATATTACAGTCGCTATAAACCGCATTATATCCCAAATATCATGCTGGCTTTACCTATTGTTTTTTCGCAGGCCGGACAAATGCTTGTTGGTTTGGTTGATACTTTTATGGTAGGGCAACTGGGTGCTACGGAACTTGCTGCTGTGTCTTTTGCAAATAGTATTCTGGTGTTGGGTTTTGTGCTAATAATGGGTCTTTCTATTGGCGTAACGCCACTAGTGGGAAAGGCAAATGGAGCCGGTAAAAAGCAGGAAAGTGGTTTTTGGCTCAGACAGGGCTTAACAGTCAATTTGTATTTCGCGGTACTGTTAATTTTAATAATGTTTGGTGTCGCTTTACTGATGCCTTATATGGGGCAGGATGAGGCTGTTGTTGCGCTGGCTATACCTTATTATTTGATTATAGTTGTATCGATGCTGCCGTTTTGTCTTTTTATGGTATTTAAACAATTTGCCGAAGGAATAGCCAATACACGTATAGCCATGGTTATTACCTTAATTGCCAATGTAATTAATGTTGTTCTGAATTATTTACTGATCTTTGGTAAGGCAGGAATGCCCCAGCTGGGAATAAATGGGGCAGGGTATGCAACGCTGATAGCTCGTGTTTTTATGGCTATTGTTATCGTAGTGTCCTTTGCCACTCTTTCCTATTTTAGGGAATATAAAATAACATTACTAACCAGTAAGTTTCAGTTTAAGAGGGCTGTGGAAATACTGAAAATAGGTTTTCCTATTGGTGGACAAATGTTGATTGAAGTATTTGCCTTTAGTATGGGTGCTATTATGATGGGATGGATTAGTAAAGATGCGATGGCAGCCCACCAGATCGTTATCTCTTTGGCCAGTCTTACCTATATGATGTCTTTAGGCTTATCTTCGGCAGCCACCATTAAAGTGAGTAATTTTTTAGGAGCCGGAGATATGGATAGTATGAAATATTCAGCTTATGCGATCATTCATAAAGTGGTGGTGTTTATGGCTGTTAACGGGGTTTTATTTATCCTGTTGCGCAATGTTTTACCTGCTCTCTTTGTGCATAATGAGAGTGTAGTGCATATTGCCGCTCAGTTAATGATTATCGCAGGCTTTTTTCAGCTGTTTGATGGGTTACAGGTGGTGTGGTTAGGTATACTTCGTGGTCTACAGGATGTAAAAGCTCCGTCGGTTATTGCTTTTGTAACCTGGATTATTATTGCTTTGCCTATCAGCTATATTTGCGCTTTTACCCTTAACCTGGGATCTACCGGAGTTTGGTTAGGGTATCTTTCTGGTTTATTTATTGGAAGTGTGCTGCTTCAAATCAGATATGTGCGTCTATATAAGCGTCTGGTAAAGAATATCAGCGTTTAACACATGTTGTCCTTTTCATTTAAAAAACGGTTGGTTAAAATATAGATGATTAATCCTGCTATTTCAAGAAAGACTGAAATAGCATAGTGTGTGTTGTTAATGCGGTTTTGCGTGGTATAAAAGAAAAGTAAAACTACGCCGGCAATAATCATTAAAATTCCTATGTTTTTTAAAAAGCAGATCATTTATTTTATTGTTAAGGTATTGTAGATAATATACAATGCTTTTTGTTTAAATTCAAGTACATTAAATTATACTGATGTATTAATGAAATGAACTGTATCTGCGTTTCTTCAAAAATGTTCAATTAGTATTACATCGGCATTATGTCAATATGAATAAGGACTGTTTCGTTTTTATAAGGTATTAGTTGTAAAAAATATCTGTAATTGAAAAAAGTTTGTATGTTGTATAATAGGTAAAACCGATGCGTAAGGTTCAAGCAAAATAGTCCATGATCTTTAATTTATAAACTATCGATCTATTATATTTGCATAATCGTTTAAAAAATTAAAACAACAGACCATTGGCTGATAAAAAAGGAAAAAAGGTGGTTCAAACACCTCTGATGAAGCAATATTATGCAATAAAAGAGAAACATCCGGATGCCATTCTGCTTTTTAGAGTGGGTGATTTCTACGAAACATTTTCGGATGATGCCATAAAAACTTCTGATATTTTAGGGATTACGCTAACTAAGCGGGCCAATGGTTCGGCTTCATTTGTTGAACTGGCTGGTTTTCCTCACCATGCCCTTGATACTTATTTGCCCAAATTGGTTCGCGCCGGGCAAAGGGTGGCTGTCTGTGATCAGCTTGAAGATCCTAAAATGACCAAGACCATTGTGAAAAGAGGCGTTACTGAGTTGGTAACTCCGGGTGTAGCTATTGGTGATAATGTGCTGGAGCATAGAGAGAATAATTTTTTGGCGGCGGTTCATCTTCAGAAAAATGTGGCCGGTGTGGCTTTTCTGGATATCTCTACCGGTGAGTTTCTTACTGCAGAGGGAGGTTTTGAGTATATAGATAAACTATTAAATGGGTTTAAACCTAAGGAAGTTTTATTTGAGAAAAGTAAACGAAGCTTATTTGTAGAGAAGTTTGGTGATAAGTTTTATACCTATGGACTGGAAGATTGGGTTTTTAATGAAGATTCTGCTCATGACAGGCTATTGAAACATTTTGAGACCAAATCGTTAAAAGGCTATGGTGTGCATAATCTGAAATATGGTATTGTGGCTGCAGGATCTGTGATGCATTACCTCGATATTACACAGCATCATAGGGTTCAGCATATAACAGGGCTTTCGCGTATTGAAGAAGATAAATATGTGTGGCTGGATAAGTTTACAATCCGCAATCTTGAACTATTTGGTTCCGTAAATGACGGTGGTAACTCATTGGTTGGTATTATTGACCGTACCATTTCTCCGATGGGTAGTAGGATGCTTAAGCGTTGGTTGGCTCTTCCTTTAAAGGAAGTAAAACTGATCGAAGATCGGCTTTCTGCTGTGGAATATTTTTTTAAAGATCCTGATTTAAAAGAACAGCTTGAGGAGAAGCTTAGAGTGGTTGGTGATTTGGAGCGTTTGGTATCCAAGGTAGCTGTCGGTCGTGTTTCTCCGCGCGAAGTGGTGCAGATTAAGCATGCGCTGATGGCCATAGAACCAATCAAAAAAGCTTGTGAAAATGCTGAAAACAATACCTTAAAAAGCATCGGTGATCAACTAAATCCCTGCGTGGCTATACGTGATAGAATAGAAAAGGAAATTGCAGCTGATCCGCCTACGCAAATTAATAAAGGATATGTGATGTGCGAAGGGGTTAATAAGGAGTTGGATGAGTTGCGGGATATTGCTTTTTCGGGTAAGGATTATTTAAATAACCTGGTGCAGCGTGAAATTAAAAGGACAGGTATCTCGTCATTAAAAATTAGCTTTAACAATGTTTTTGGCTATTATATTGAAGTGAGAAATACACATAAGGATAAGGTTCCAGCCGAATGGATTAGAAAACAAACTCTGGTGAATGCGGAACGTTACATTAGCGAAGAATTAAAAGAATATGAAGCTAAGATTTTAGGTGCTGAAGAGAAAATACTCACTCTTGAAACTCAGCTTTTTAATAATCTGGTAATGAGTCTGGGTGATTATTTGGCTGCTATTCAGTTGGATGCTGCTTTGCTTGCCCGGCTTGATTGCTTGTTGTCTTTTGCTACTGTCGCTTCTATCAATAAGTACGTTCGTCCGCTTATTTCAGATAACGATATTATTGATATTAAAGAAGGACGACATCCGGTTATTGAAAAACAATTGCCGGTTGATGATGAATATATTCCCAACGATGTGTATCTGGATGGTGAAAATCAACAGGTGATTATGATCACAGGACCTAATATGGCTGGTAAGTCGGCTTTGTTGCGACAAACAGCCCTGATTGTTCTACTGGCACAAATAGGTTCTTTTGTTCCGGCTGAATCGGCAAAAATAGGCGTTGTAGATAAAATTTTTACCCGTGTGGGTGCATCTGATAATATTTCTGCTGGCGAATCTACTTTTATGGTTGAAATGAATGAAGCGGCCAGTATCTTAAATAATATTTCGCCCCGTAGTTTAATTCTTTTCGATGAGTTGGGCCGAGGTACCAGTACTTATGATGGTATTTCGATTGCTTGGAGTATTGTAGAGTATATACACGAAAATAAAAGAGCTAGAGCAAAAACATTATTTGCTACCCATTATCATGAATTAAACGAAATGGAGCGTTCTTTTAATCGCTGCAAGAATTATAATGTATCGGTGAAAGAAGTGGATAATAAAGTCATATTCCTGCGTAAATTAGTCAGGGGAGGCAGCGAACATAGCTTTGGTATTCATGTGGCACGAATGGCAGGAATGCCCAAGAGCGTGGTGGCAAGAGCAAATGAGATACTTAAAGAACTGGAAGGAGAAAATCGTAAAGGAAGTTTAGCTAAGCCGGTAAATGACCTCGGAAAGCAGAGAGAAGGTTATCAAATGAGCTTTTTTCAGTTGGATGATCCGGTACTTAAACAAATCAGAGATGAGATAGCCAATACGGATATCAACAACCTCACACCCATGGAAGCACTCAATAAACTAAATGAGATAAAAAAATTTACAGGAATTAAATAATTTTTGATTCTGATTATCAAGTAACTGTATAAAGGAGCGAAAAAAAGTTTGTTCAAAATGAAAAAAAAGTTTGCAGGTAAGTGAAAATGCTCTATATTTGCATCCGCAATCACGAAATAACAGATGCGAGTAACGACGGGCACTGCGGGATTGATGAGATTGAAATGCGAAAATAGCTCAGTTGGTAGAGCACGACCTTGCCAAGGTCGGGGTCGCGGGTTCGAGTCCCGTTTTTCGCTCTCCGAATGTAAAATTCAGGATGCTCGAGTGGTGGAATTGGTAGACACGCAAGACTTAAAATCTTGTGTCCATTAGGACGTGCGGGTTCAAGTCCCGCCTCGAGTACAGGATTGTAAAGCAATTCATTGTAAAAGCGCTTAAAACGGATGTTTTAAGCGCTTTTTTGTTTTTATGCTGTTTTACATCATTTACCGGATCACGGATCACGCACAAAGTTTGGGTCTGTTAAAAACACAATATTAGGTTCATTATAGCATTGTATTTACTTATTTTTTAGTTCTGCCAGGAACTCTTTAGGTGTTTGGCCATGTATTTTTTTAAAGCATTTAGTAAAATACGAGTGGCTGTTAAATCCTGTTTGAAAGGAAACTTCATCGATTGTATAGTTTTGAGAAGCAATTAGAGAGGTTGCTTTTTTAATCTTAACCATATTAATATATTCCGAGGTAGATTGATTCGTAATTTGCTTTAATTTTCTAAATAACTGACTTCTACTAAGTCCTATTTCAACAGCCAGCATATCAACGGACAGGTTTTCGTTGGTGATGTTCTTTTCAATTATCAGATTGATTTTATTCAGAAAATAATTATCCAGACTGCCTATATCTATGGGCTGTTTAGTCATAAATTTCTTGGCAAAATTATCCTGAAGTCGTTTTCGTTGGGTAATCAGGTTTTTAATCTGTGCGAGTAAAACATTCTCATCAAAGGGTTTTGAGAGATAGGCATCGGCTCCCTTTTCCAGCCCTGTTGAGGTATTTTCATTGGACGACAAGGCGGTTAGTAAAATAACAGGAATATGGCTGGTTTCTATTTGTGATTTGATGGTTTGGCAGAACTCAAAGCCATCCATTTGGGGCATCATTACATCTGAAATAACAACTTGTATGTTTTGAGAGCTTAATATTTCAAGTCCTTGAATGCCATTCTCGGCGTAATGTACAGAGTAGTAATTACGAAGAAATCTAACAATATACTCTCTCAGGTCCTTATTGTCTTCCACAACAAGTAGGTTTGCTTTTTCTTTATCAGAATGAATGGGTGACGATATCTCTTTCTTCACTTCCCAGGAATCAATGTTTTTTACTTTCTCATGACTCTCATACATGATTTTTTGAGCCTTTTGGTTAGTAGGTAAAAGTACGCAGAAACGGGTTCCTTTACCCGGAGTACTTTGTACAATGATCATTCCCTGATGAATTAAGGAGAAATCTTTACACAGGTTTAAGCCTATGCCGGTACTGTTGGCTTTTGATTTCACTTCTTTTCCTTGTTCAAAACGTTCAAAAATCCTGGGAAGATCTTCGCTGTCAATGCCGGGGCCATTGTCTATCACTGCAATTTCAACAAAGTTTTCTTTATCAACCTTACCAAAGCTTAATTGGTTGGAGTAGATATTGGTAGTTTCTGCTTTGTTGCGTTGAAGAGATATGGTGATAGATCCGTTTTTAGGAGTGTATTTAAAAGCATTGGAAAGTAGGTTATAAATAATTTTATCCAGTTTCTCTTCGTCAGCTTCAATCACGCAAACTTTGTCGTCATGTTTAAAGGAGAGTTGTATTTTTTTAAATTTTGCCTCTTCCGAAAAGTTTAATATGCGTTCATTAATAAAATCAATTAATTCAATTTTCGTGATGTTTAACCTGGCCAACCCTTTTTCTACTTTTCGTAAATCCATTATTTGGTTGATCAGTTGTAATAGGCGGTTAGAATTTCTTTTTACCGTATCCAATTGTTTTAGTTGTTCTTCCGTTAAGTTTTTGCTTTGTAACAGGTTTTTAACTGGACTACTGATTAAGGTCAGGGGCGTACGGAATTCGTGGGATATGTTGGTAAAAAATCTGATTTTCATTTCGTGCAGGTTTTCCTCATGATCATGTTTTATTTTTTCAACCAATAAGGCTTTTTTTAAACCTAAGCGCTCCCTGTAAAAAAGTATTATTAAGGTTACAGCTACTAAAAAGATAAGGGTATAAAAAATCCGGGCAACCGTCGATTTATACCAAAACTGCTGTATGGTAATAGGTATTATTGCCGGGTTTTCATTCCAGATACCGTCGTTATTGCAAGCTTTTACCTCAAAAACATATTCTCCTGCTGGTATATTTACGAAATTGGCAGTGCCGCTACCTGAATTCTCAACCCAATCGTCAACGTAATTCTTTAAGCGGTATTTAAATAAATTTTTATCAGGTAACAGATAATTATCTGCCGAAAAATAAAAATTCAGGTTGGTCTCCGTAGGGGCAAGTATCAAGGAGTCGAAAGTGTTTATGCCGCTTTGTTGGGGTACAATATATTTGTTATTTACTTTGAGTTGATCTATAAAAATATTAGGTGGTCTTTTGTTGGTTCGAATATTTTCAGGTTCGAAAAGGCTAAAGCCATTGGTGCCTCCAAAATATAAATTTTCATGCTTATCCTTGAATATGGCATTGGGGTTAAATAGGTTACCCTGTATGCCATCTGTAATCACAAATCTTCGTGCTGTGTTTTTCTTTTGATTATATAAAATCAAACCATTATTTGATGTAATCCATATATTATTGTTTTTTCCTTCAATGATACCGTATACATCTTTATCTTTTAGTAATCCTTGGGCATTAAAAAAATGAATGCTATTGGATGCAGGGTCATAAATATTGATGCCATCACCCTGTGTTCCAATCCATATTTTACCATCGCTTAATTCCTGAGCAAAGTAGAAGGATTGACTCCTTGTTTTATAGGTGTTATTTGACTGGGGATCAAAATGGGTGATTTCATTTGAGGATATATTAATTTTAAAAAGTCCTTTGGAAGTGGAACTCCATAAATTATTTTTTGAATCGATCGATAAGCTTTTTATGGAAAGGTTTGTTAATGAAGAGAAAGGGGCTTCCTTTGATTTAAAACTAATTTTTTTTGTTTTGAAGTTATATAAATTGATTCCTCCTAGATTAGTTCCTATCCATATGCCCGAATCTGTTGCACAAAGGGCATAGGTTTCTTTCGAGGAAACATGTTTGCCATCTTCTTCTCCGGCAGAAAAATGAATAAAATTAAGGGCATTGGCAGGCTTAAAAAATACCCCGTTAAATGCTGAGGCTATCCATAATCCACCTGTTTTGTCAACTTCTAAATCTTTAATATTTACTACGCCAATAGATTTATCAATACGAATTTGTTTAAAGTTACCCTGCTTAAGGTTAAAGAGATTTAAACCATACAGTTCTGTCCCTACATAAAGCTCACCACTGGGCATTTGAGCAAAGGAACTAATCATGTTATCAGATAGTGAATGAGGTTCCTTTGAGTGACGGAAATTGAGAAATTTATTATCCGAGTGATGCAGATAGGTCACTCCTCCGGACCAGGTGCCCACCCATATTCCTCCCTGACTATCTTCGAAGATATCAAAAATAGAGTTGTGAGGTAAGCCCTCATGTGTATCCTGATCATAACGCGTTAATTTGTTATTAACGCTTTTAAATAAGCCATGGTAAGAACCAATCCATATTTGTCCGCGCGTATCTCTGCATATTTTACGTATACTGGCACTTTTGATGTCATATTTAGGGTTGTCAGGATAGGAATAATGTTTTTTTAATTTTCCGTCTGTGTCATATAATCGTGCTCCATGCGATTCGTAGCCTACCCAGATGTTATTGAAGGAAGTACAAATTGTTCTGACAACAGATCCAGGACCAGTGATTTTTTTAATTGCTTTATTCTCTTTGGGATCAATAAGATATACCGATCCATTCAGTGAGCCCAGCCATACACGATTGGTTTCGTCACAGTATAAAAGCCGGGGTGCATTGTCAACTCCATTGGTAAGTCTGATAAGTTGTTGTTTTTGCTGATCAAAATAGCCCATGTAATTTTCGTCAGCAATCCATAAAGTCTCATTTTTGTCAATATATATAGAGTATAAATGCGAATCTGCCTTAGAGCCATCCTCGTAGGTGTATTTTACCTGATTGAATTCCTGTTGTTGATTGTTAAAAAGGCAAAGACCTTTATCAGTGCTTACCCAGATATTATTTTTGCTATCGATGGCTATGGATGTGATGGTATTACTTGGTAGCCCGTTTGTGTCTGTTGGTTTATATACATAACGGGTGATGTCCTTAGAATTGTATCGGATAACGCCATCAAATCCGCCCATCCAAATATGTCCGTACTTATCCTGGTTAAAGGAATGGATAGCCTGAAAATAAAAACCTCCGGGAGGAGAGACTCTTCTAAAGCCAATGTCATCAGTCTGTGGAAATAAATGAAGGACGTTGAAAAGAAATAGGATGCAGACGATAAATCGTATATTCATTTCTGTAAATTTTTGTTAAAAATACAGTTTGCTTTTTTTTTATCCTAAAACAAATGATGCAATTATGCACTATTCGTTCAAGGATGCAACAAATTTTATAGGATAAGCACCATAATTACAAATGAAAATCTGTTACATACTCTATTTTAGCCGATGTGAACATTTTATAACACTTATTAACAAACGAGATAATTAAGGTTATTTTTAAAGCAGTTAAAAGTAGTTATAGCTTGAAAAAAAAATATTTAATATTGGTTAAAGCATGAAGAAGCTTATTTTTAGTATATCATTGGTTTTTATTGTTGGATGTTGTATAAACTCCGGCAATATTAATTGTATAGCTCGTCATGCAGAGAAACAACTGCTTTATGCGTTGGATGTTATTAAAACGCAAAGTAACGATGGCCTTGTTTGGCCACGAACAATTGAGAAAGGCGAAATTAAATTAGTTTCAACACAGGATTGGACCAGTGGTTTTTTTCCGGGCAGTTTATGGATGATGTATGAATTAACCGGAAAAGATAAATGGAAATCATGGGCCTTAGATTATACCTTGCCTTTAGAAACGGAGCAATGGAATGGTGCAGATCACGATTTAGGATTTAAAATGTATTGTAGTTTCGGCAGAGCCATTAAGTATTTGGATGATCCGGAATATAAAGATGTGTTGATACAATCGGCTAAAACATTGGCAACGCGCTATAGCCCTACCGTTGGGTGTATCCGTTCGTGGAATAAGAATCCCCTGACAGCACAATGGCAGTATCCGGTTATTATTGATAATATGATGAACCTGGAGTTGTTGTTATGGGCAGCAAAAGAAACCGGAAACGAAAGTTTTAAAAAAATAGCTGTTCAGCATGCCCTGACAACTATGAAAAATCATTTTCGGAGTGATTATTCGTGTTATCATGTAGTTGATTATCATCCTCAAACTGGTGAAGTTCTTGTTAAAGAAACACATCAGGGATATAATAATGAGAGTTCATGGTCACGGGGACAGGCCTGGGCATTATATGGTTTTACCATGATGTACAGGGAAACGGGGATGGAAGAATTTTTAAGTATGGCAAAAAACATTGCTAATTATATTATTAAACAGAATGGAATAAGTGAGGGACATATCCCTTTCTGGGATTTTAGTGCACCCAATATTCCAAATGAACCCTACGATGCATCTGCTGGGGCAGTTATTGCATCTGCTTTATTTGAATTATATAAATATTCAAATAAGAGTGAGCATCTTTATGTTGCTCAAAAATTATTAAGTTCTTTGTCTTCAGCCGAATATATGTCTGAGATAGGTGAAAATTGCGGTTTTTTACTAAAGCATTCAACAGGTTCTAAACCTTTTGATTCTGAGTTAGATACTCCTTTGGTTTATGCCGATTACTATTTTTTGGAAGCTATTATTAGGAGTAAGGAATATATTAACTAGTTATTCAACCCATAATTAATTATTCAGTTGAGTAAATCTATTAATCTGAGTAAATCTATTTTTATGAAAAAGAAAAATGTAAAAATGAAAGCACTTAGCTTTTTATCGCTATGTTTCTTTTTAGTTGCTGTAAGTACCAGTGTTTTTGCACAGGTGAAAACAGTTACAGGAAAGGTAACCGATAGCAATGGGGATCCCCTCCCTGGTGTAACAATCCAAATTAAAGGTGCCGGTGGGGGTACTATCACCGATATTGATGGGAATTATTCTATTGCCAATGTCAGCAACGATAATGTATTGATTTTCTCTTTTATAGGGATGCAATCAAAAGAAGTTGCTGTCGGTACACAATCAAACATTACTGTCAGCCTGCAAGATGAGACACTTGGTTTGGATGAGGTAATTGTAGTGGGTTATGGTGAGCAACGTAAAGCTACCTTAACCGGTGCGGTAAGCCAGGTGAAAGGTGATGATGTAATGAAGGGTAAAAGTACCTCCGATGCTATTTTGGCTATGCAAGGAGAGGTTACTGGTGTATTGGTTACCAGAGGTAATGCCCGTCCGGGTAATGAAGATACCGATATCTCAATTCGGGGAGATATGTCTGTAAATAGTATGTCTCCTTTAATTCTTGTTGACGGGTTAGAAATACCTGAATGGCAATTATCTACCATCAACTCAAACGATATAGAAACTTACTCGGTATTGAAAGATGGTTCAGCTTCTATTTATGGTACCAAAGCTGCGGGTGGTGTAATTTTAATTACTACCAAAAAAGGTAAAAAAGGTAAAATGAAAGTAGATTATCAGAGTGATTATCAGGTTAACTTTGCATATGATATGCCTATTGCAAACATGCAGGAATGGGGACAGATTTGGTATAATGCCGGAACTAACGATATGATTGATTATACTGATTCAAACGGTAATACAAATACTGCCGGTTTTACCGGACGCTTTTTTAGTCAGGATGAGTTTGCTTTAATTGCTGCCGGAGAATTTACCTATGCTCCTGATTCGTATTTTTTTGGTAACCTTGAGCATCGTTTTCAGGATTTAGATCAGTACGATTATTGTTATGGAACAACTGCATCACATCGTCATAATGTTTCTTTTTCAGGAGGTGATGATAAAGCTACTTACCGAACTTCATTAGGTTATGCTGACGAGCGTTCTACTTGTACTGAGGCTTATGATGGGGCTAAAAAATGGAATTTCAGTACTAAGGTAACCTATGATATTAGTGATTTAGTAAAAACAGAGTTTAATGTGGGTTATGATCTTAGACGTATTGATGAGCCAACACAGGGTATTGGTGAAGGTCTTCAAAATCCGCCTATTTTTCCAATTTATAATGAATACGGGCAGTATTATGGATTGTGGGGAAACAATATCCCTGCAAAACTGAATGAGGGAGGTCGTACAGTAACAGAGCAGGAATCCGTACGTTTAGGTGGCAAGATTACTTTGGATATTGATAAATATGTAAAAGGTCTTTCATTTAATTACCAGGCAAATATTACCAAACGCCGTAGTGATAAAACAAAACGTTTTACAAAAGTTACCCTATACGACTGGGATGGAAATATTTATAATCAGACCTCGGATGATGCTACTTATGTTCAGGTAGATCTAGACAAAACATTTTTTCAGAATCATGTGGTACAGGCTAACTATAAACGTTCTATTAACAATCATAATTTTAGTGCAATGGTTGGTGCTATTTCTGAATTAAAACAGAATAATAATTATCAACTTTACCGTAGTGGAATGGCATCGGATGATTTAGATGCGATTGATACAGGTGACGTAACCACATCAACCAATGATGGTGAGCAAGATGCCATTGGTCGGGTATCGTATATTAGCCGATTGAATTATGATTACAATGGTATATATCTTTTTGAAGCTTCTGCTCGTAGAGATGGTTCTTCACAGTTAGATCCTGATTATAGATGGAAAAACTTTTATGCAGCTTCTGCCGGTGTACGTTTGTCAGAAATGCCATTCTTAAAAGACGGTATCTTCGATAACTTAAAATTGCGTTTCTCTTATGGTGAAATGGGCTCCACAACAGGTATTGGAAACTATGACTACATTTCAACCATTAGTACAGGTACTGAATATTTCGGAACAACAGTATCGGCACAAAATACAGCCTGGGTGTCATCAATGACTTCTACTGATCGTAGCTGGGAGCGCGTAGCAAAGACCAATGTGGCTATAGATTTTGCTATACTGGATAACCGTTTGAGCGGTACTATGGAGTATTTTCACAATGAAAATAATGATATGTTAATCAGTGTCACTTACCCAGAGGTATTAGGTGCTACAGCTCCTAAAACAAATAGTGGTGATTTTGTTAACAAAGGCTGGGAAGTTGAGTTAAAATGGAGAGATAAAATTGGAGAAGTAAGTTATAATGTAGGTGTTTCAATGTGGGATAGTAAGGGTGAAGTTACCCGTATGGATGGAGCAGAATCATATAGTTATGGTGTTAACGATGATCCGATTGAAGGAAAACCTTTGAATGCTATTTATACCTATAAAACCGATGGTTTGTTCCAAAACGAATCTGAGGTTTTAGAATACTACCAGCAAGTTGGTTTTAATGATGAAACAGGGGTAGATCAAACAACCCTTAAAACAGGAACAATATTACCAACTTATACCAGTTCAAACCGTTTAATTCCGGGTTCTGTAAGACGTGTTGATACCAATGAAGATGGTATTATTAGTACCGATGACCTGACTTACTATGGTGATGCTAATCCGCATTATAGTTTCGGTATCAATCTGGGTGCACAGTGGAGAAATTTTGATTTTAGTACTTTCTTCCAGGGTGTTGGTCGCCAATATATTGTTCGATCAGGTGCTTTAGCTTATCCCTTTGCCAAGTGGTGGATGGGACAAAACGAATCCTGGATAGGTAAAACCTGGACTCCCGACAACACTGGTTCTGAACTTCCTATTATAGGATACAATACGTCACGTAGGGCTTGGAACTACTCTAATACCAATGATATTAATGTAATGAAAGCAGCCTATATGCGTTGTAAAGTTATGACGCTGGGATATACACTACCAAAATCAATCATGAATAAATTAGCAATTGATAGATTACGTTTTTCAGTAACAGGTAATGATTTATTTGTACTTTCTAATGTAAATGATGGATTGGATCCAGAGCATGGAGAGGATGCAACCAATGGAGATGTTTTAGGTTTTCAATCATCACTAATATTTAGTGTACAAGCTACATTTTAATCAATCATTAAAAAGGAATAAAGATGAATAAAAATAATTATATAAAAGGATTAGGTCTTACTTTGTTCTTCGCTGGATTTTTATTGAGTGGTTGTGAAGACTATTTAGATCAGGATCCGCAAGATGAAGTAACAGAGTCAGTTTATTTTGAAACTGCAGAGCAATTTGAATACGCCGCAAACTATTTCTACAAACGTATTGCTTTCGAAGATGGAGATGAAACATCTGATTTGTCCAATAACCTTACTTACGACTGGGGCTATGGACAAGGAACTGTTTCTGCTGCCACACAAGATGACGATTGGGATAATAATTATACTTATTTACGTTATAATAACCAGCTGATTGAAAAGGCTGATGAATACACCGGTGATTTTTCTGACATCGAGGAATCGGTTGGTGCTGCCTACTTTTTTAGGGCATGGCACCACTGGAAGTTGCTGAAAAAATTTGGTGGTGTACCTATTGTAACTAGTGTGTTAGATGTAGATTCGGAAGAGGTTTACGGGGCTCGTAACAGTCGTTATGAGGTGGTGTACCAGATTTTGGAAGATTTGGATATGGCAATTAGTTATTTGCCTTCTTTTTCTGCGATCTCTGACGATGATTACGGTAAAGTGTCAATAGAAGCTGCCCGTTCATTTAAAGCTCGTGTATGCCTTTTTGAAGCGACTTACGAAAAGTATGCCGATTTGGATTATTTAGATGGTGATGGGAGTTCTTCAGGAGCTGGTACAACAAAACCAACGGATTATCCAAGTATAACCGAAATGTTGACAGAGGCAAAGGCCCAGGCCGAAGCGGTAATGAACACTGGAACTTTCGAATTATGGGATCACCAATCTGATATGGGCTCTGGTTATAGTGATGAGTTTAGTGAAGAATATAATGATAGAACTTTATTTTATCTTTTCAATTTAGAAGATGCGCAGTCTAATCCCGGGGGATATACAAAGGCGAGTAATAAAGAATATATCTTCCAAACAATTTACGAT
>JBFHEL010000015.1:0-24573 GCA_041584155.1 Saccharicrinis sp. | reverse complement strand
ATGTTAACAGTTAGCTCATCTTAGCTGTTTAGTTTTTTTGTTTCTATAAAAATCTTCTAATTTTGAGATTTATAAGCTAAAAAGAAAGTTATGGTAAAAATTACAAAAGAAGTAAAAGTAGGGGCTACCGTTTTAATGGCTTTAATAATTTTGGGTTGGGGTGTCAGTTTTTTGAAAAATAAGGATGTTTTTATGAAGGGATATAAGCTTTACGGAGTTTATGCTCGCATTGATGGATTGACGGAGGCAAGCCCTATTTTTTATAAGGGTTTTGAGATTGGTTCTGTACGACAGATTTCTTTGGAAAATGGTCAGCATGGTCATTTGGTAGTAACTATGAGTATTGATCAGGATGTTAAGTTTCCTAAAAATACGGTTGCTCAGATATATAGTTTGGATTTGATGGGATCAAAAGGTATACGTTTTCTTTATGGTAATGCGGAAAACCTATTGTTGCCTGATGATACTATAAAGACCTCCATAATGGGGGGATTGGCTGATCAGGTTAGTCAGGAGGTTTTGCCTTTAAAGGATAAAGCAGAAAATCTGGTGGTTAAATTTGATTCTGTTTTAACTAATTTAAATAGCTTTTTTAATACAGAGAATAAAAGATACCTGCAATCGAGTGTGAGAAATGCAACTTCTATGATGTGGGAGCTTAAAAATGCAAGTACTTTGCTTAATGCAAGTTTGCAGCAGGATGGTGCCATAGGTATGTCGTTGCAGAATATGCTTGCTTTTACTAAAGTGCTGAATGAGCATGGAGAGTCTTTGGCTGTTACTATGGATAATATTGAAGCACTCTCGAATCAAATGGTGAACGCTCATGTTGATAGTTTGGCGTATGAGATGAATAGGACAGTAATAGCATTAAATACTGCATTAGAGTCAGTTAATAATCAAGAAGGAACTCTTGGTTTGTTGTTAAACGATAAACAATTGTATTATAACTTAAATGAAGTATCTGTGAGCCTTGATCGTTTGTTGAATGATGTGAGGCATCAGCCTAAACGTTATGTTAATTTTAGTGCCGTGTCGTTTGGTGGTGGTAAAACAACAAAAGAAAAAGGCCAGGATGAAGTTATATATAAAATACTATTGGATAAAACAAAGGAGCCTAATGATTTAAGAGGGAAAGAGTTATTGGATGGGCAGTTTGTGCAGGAAGATAGGGATGGGAAATACTATTTATACAC
Organism: Saccharicrinis sp.; assembly: GCA_041584155.1. Taxonomy (GTDB): domain Bacteria; phylum Bacteroidota; class Bacteroidia; order Bacteroidales; family Marinilabiliaceae; genus Saccharicrinis. Next base: position 23,377 of record JBFHEL010000015.1, on the reverse strand, counting down.
CTTTGGTGAGGAGAAAGAATATGAGCGGATTTTGGTACTCAAAGACTCAATAGTTGATTTGTTTCCTCAAGCTCAAGTGGTTGCAATGAAAGGTGGAGCGTTTGTTTCTGTGGATTCGACCCGGTAGTCGGTTTCTATTTAAAAAAGTGATTATTGAGTTAATTAGAATATTTTTTAAAAAAAAATAAAAAAAATACACAAAAATGTATGATCTACTCAAATGCCTTATTTTTAATGTATAGTGAATGTTAAATTAAAATTGTTAAAAAACGTTACGTATCTGAATATCATTGATTTAAACCGTAATTTTGGCAAATTACGCAAAACTCCTGATTAGTTGACATCTGTAAAAAGCAAGTATTTTAACATTTTTTTTTCAGATATTTTTTCACAAATTTTGTATTCGAGAAACTTAAGTATATAACATAAAAACCAAAGCGGAGAATGAAGCCCGGATACGAAATTGTATGGAATAACTGTTTGAAAGTAATTAAGGATAATATCTCTCAAATTAGTTTTAAAACATGGTTTGAGCCTATCGTCCCTCTAAAAGTTGAGAATAATGTTTTAACTATTCAGGTACCAAGTGCATTTTTTTATGAATATCTGGAGGAACATTTTATTGATCTTTTAAGAAAAACTATCAGGAGGGAGCTAGGGCATTCTGCAAAATTAGAATATAATGTTGTGGTGGATAATCCACATCAAAAAAACCAGCAACCTTTAACACATCGTTTACCTTCCAATAACAAAACAGATTTACGTAATCTTCCGGTGTCCATGCAAATGAATTCGGAAAAGCCTGTGGTTAAAAATCCATTTGTTATTCCGGGAATAAAGAAATTAAATGTAGATCCGCAGTTAAATGCTGATTATACCTTCGATAATCATATTGAAGGAGAATGTAATCGTTTGGCAAGGGCCGCAGGAATGGCTGTTGCAAAAAATCCGGGAAAGACAGCTTTTAATCCGTTGTTTTTGTATGGAAATTCAGGTTTAGGAAAAACGCATCTGGCACAAGCCATTGGTATTGATATTAAAAAGTATTTTCAAGAGAAAACGGTATTGTATGTTAATGCCAATAAGTTTACCACCCAGTTTACCGAGTCGGTTCGTAATAATACACAAAATGATTTTCTGAATTTTTACCAAATGATTGATGTGTTAATTGTTGATGATATTCAGGAATTGGCAGGGAAAGAAAAAACACAGAATACTTTTTTTCATATTTTTAATCACCTTCATCAAATGGGAAAGCAGTTGATATTGACTGCTGACAGAGCTCCTGTAGAAATGAAGGGAATGGAAGATCGTTTGCTGTCGCGTTTTAAATGGGGCTTGTCGGCTGATGTTCAAACACCCGATTATAATACCCGAATAGCCATTTTAAAACATAAAGTGTATAAAGATGGGATTACAATTTCAGAAGATGTTCTAGAATATATAGCTTCTCATATTTCTCAAAATATAAGAGAACTAGAGGGTGCATTGATTTCATTGTTAGCTCAGGCTACACTGAATAAAAAGGAAATTACTCTTGATGTGGCTGTTTCCATTGTGGAGAAGTTAGTTAAAAAAACCAAGAAAGAATTGAGTGTTGATTATATTCAACAGATAGTTTGTGATTATTTTGGCTTGGCTGTTGATTCGTTACAATCTAAAACTAGAAAAAGAGAAATTGTTCAGGCCAGACAAGTGGCTATGTATTTCTCAAAGAGTTTGACGAACTCATCTTTGTCGATGATTGGATCAAAAATCGGAAAAAAAGATCATGCTACTGTATTGCATGCCTGTAAAACAGTAAATAATTTGATAGAAACGGATAAGGATTTTAAAAATCAAATGAGGGAGATTGAAGCGCAAATTAAAATGTAAATGTTAGAGATTAACTTGTATATCGAAAAGTTGTTGAGACAGAAGTTTCAGCAACTTTTTTTTATTTATGCAGCTTGCTTTGTTTTGATGGCTCTCTTTTTATACTTTTGGGGGCATTAATAAGGATAAAATTTATATGAATATAGCTAAGTTTTTACACCGTATTGTTGTTGTTTGTCTATTATTTATTTCGGTTTCTGCTTTTTCTCAGAGTGCTGATTTACAGAAAAATAAAGTGATTATAGACGGAAAGACCTATTATTTACATGTGGTAAAAAAGGGAGAGGGCTTTTATGGTATTGCCCGGCAATTTGGCGTGTCTCAAAAGGAAATACACGATGCGAATCCCAACTCATTATTTGGTTTAAAACCAGGAGATGTGTTGTATATACCTATTATTTCTGGCAGAAATAGTAGTTCTGGTGAGATGGAAGAGTCGACTGAATTTATCTATCATACTATTGAAAAAGGACAAACCCTTTATTTTTTATCGAAAAAATATAATGTAAGTATTGATCGAATAAAGAAATACAACATTGGAGCCGATCAAAACTTGTTGGTGGGTACTATCTTTAAAATTCCTGTAGAAAAAAGTATCCAATCCGAAACAAAAGAGTCGCATCAATATATATATCATGAAGTAGAACCCAAAGAAACGCTCTATGGTATTTCAAAAAAGTATAATGTAAGTGTTCAGGAATTATTGCAATCAAATCCGGCTTTGCAAAACGGAGTAATTGCTATCGGTTCAAAAATTAGAATTCCACAGGCACAAAGCAACAAGGCGCTAGCAGAAGATAAGCCAAAAATTAATATACAGGATGATCATTTTCTATATCATCGTATTCAATCGGGAGATACCTTTTTCTCTCTGAGTAAAAAATACCATGTCTCGCGCGAGGATATTGCCAAAGTTAACCCTGATCTTAATCCGGATGATTTAGCATTGGGTTTCTTAATCCGTATACCCAGAGAGGCTATCCAGAAAAGGGAGGTGCAGGAGCAACAAATTGATGATTTTGTTATTCATGTAGTTAAAAGAAAAGAAACGTTATATTCTATTGCCCATAAGTATCAGGTGTCTATTGACGATCTAAAAGAAGCTAATCCGACCTTAATTTTAAATAATATAAGAAAGGGAACCGAACTAAGGATTCCTACTCAGTCCTATTTGGCTCGTAAAAATATGGAGTTGGAACAGGCCGACCAGATAATGGATCAAAGCGAAGATAGAGTCATGCTTGATTCCGTTTATGTGGATTGTGGCTTGTATGATTATAAGGTTTTAAAAGAAACTATTAATGTGGTTTTAATGCTGCCATTTGATATTGAAGCTACCCAAAAGGACAATATCATTAAGAAAATAGAAAATGGTGAGGAGATAGAGAGGAAGCGAGAGGTGCCTGTGCTCTCATCCAGGTCTCGTTCTTTTGTTGAGTTTTATGAGGGGGCTTTGATGGCCATAGACTCATTAAAAAAGCAAGGGGTAAATATTCATTTGTATACCTATGATACAGCACCCGATACCAATAGAGTGAAGCAAATACTTAAATTACCTGAGCTAAAACAGGCCGACTTTATCATTGGTCCTGCTTACACCAGTAATCTGGCTTTGGTTTCTGATTTCTCGTATAAAAACGGTATTAAATTGATCTATCCTTTATCGAATAAGGGGGCTGAGCTGAATAAAAATCCATGGTTGTTTCAGGTAAATACGCCAGATACCTTGTTGTTTAAAAAATATGCCAATCATATTATAAATCAGCAAAATGGAACCCGGATTTTGGTTTTGAAATCAGCCAAACCCAATGATTTAGAGGAGCGATTATGTAAGACCATAAGGGATCAGCTTTATATGAAGTATATTCCTGTAGGTCAAATTCCTGATTATCAGGAAGTAACTTTTTCGGCACAAGATGTACAGGCCATTGAAGCTTTATTGGATAAAGAACATCAGAATGTGGTAGTTATACCTTCTACTGATGAGGCGGATGTATCCAAAATTATTACTACTCTGCATGGTGTTGTAGAGTCCTCTCAGTTGCAGGTCAAGTTAATTGGCTTTGGTAATTGGCTTGTATATCAAACCATTAATGCAGAAGAAATACATGATTTGGATACAGAAATATTAACTACATATGCGATTGATTATAAGGATAATGCAACCATTAATTTTATTCATAAGTTTCGAGAGTGGTATCATACAGAACCATTTGCTGTTGCGCCTTATTTTATTCGTCCCGATAAAAATTCGAAATTCTCTAAATACGGAATATGGGGCTTTGATGTAGCGTATTACTTTTTAAGTGCCAGGGTAAAATATGGAAAGCAGTTTGAATATTGCTTAAATGATTTTTATATACCGCAGGTTCAATTTAATTTTCATTTTAAAAGAAGTGAAAATTGGGGTGGTTTTTATAATGATGGCTTATATGTCATTCGTTTTAGTCCTTCGCTGGAGGTAAGTAGAAAGGTAATTCGATAAATTTATATTTTAATTCTTAGTTATTCAGAATGGTTTCGGTAAATCAATTGACCGTAGAGTTTGGTGGTTTCACGCTTTTTAGTGATGTTTCGTTTCTGGTCAATCCCAAGGATAAGATTGGCTTAGCAGGGAAAAATGGTGCAGGAAAATCAACTTTACTTAAAATACTGGCAGGGATTCAAACACCTACAAAAGGTATGGTGTCTTACCCCAAAGACATTAAAATTGGTTACCTGCCTCAGCATATGAAACATGATGATACAGGTACGGTTTGGGATGAAGTAGAAAAGGCCTTTGGTGAACTGAAACAACTGGAAAATGAGATTGAGGAATTAAATCAACAACTCACGAGTAGAACCGATTATGAATCAGAAATTTATCTGGATTTAATTCATCAGGTGAGTGATAAAAATGAACGTTTAAGCATATTAGGAGGTGCCAATTATGCCTCTTCTATTGAAATAACACTCAAAGGTCTTGGCTTTGAACGTGATGATTTTCAGCGACCTACAGCGGAGTTTTCTGGTGGGTGGCGTATGCGTATTCAGCTGGCAAAGATATTGCTTGAAAAACCTGATGTTTTTTTGCTGGATGAGCCTACCAATCATCTTGATATTGAGTCGATACAGTGGTTCGAGGATTTTTTAAAGAACTACAATGGTGCCGTGGTGCTGGTTTCTCATGATAGAGCTTTTTTAGATAATATTACACGTCGTACTGTAGAAATACAGATGGGTAAGATATATGATTATAAAGCATCGTATACCGAGTATCTTTCGCTTCGCGAGGAAAGACATGAGCAACAAATGGCTGCTTACCGGAATCAGCAAAAAATGATTGAAGATACCGAAAAATTTATTGAACGGTTTCGCTATCAGGCTACAAAGGCTGTTCAGGTCCAGTCGCGTATTAAACAATTGGAAAAACTCGAGCGTATTGAAGTGGATGAGTTTGACCATTCGGCCTTGCGAATCAAATTTCCCCCCGCACCGCACTCGGGTACCCTTACTATTGAGGGTAAGGGTGTGTCCAAGAGTTATGGCTCTCATGAGGTATTGAAAGAGGTGGATTTTACCATTGAACGAGGAGAAAAGGTGGCTTTTATTGGCCGTAATGGCGAAGGAAAAACGACCATGGCCAAAATGATTATGAATGAAATTGCTTTTAGCGGCCATCTGAAATTGGGACATCAGGTAAAAATTGGCTATTTTGCTCAAAATCAAGCCGATTTGTTGGATGAAAACTTAACAATTCTGGAAACAATAGACCATGTCGCTGTTGGTGACATTCGATTGAAAATAAGGGATTTGTTGGGTGCTTTTATGTTCAGTGGTGAAACCGTAGATAAAAAAGTATCTGTATTATCGGGGGGAGAGCGTACTCGTCTGGCCATGGTAAAATTATTGTTGGAGCCTGTGAATTTATTGGTTTTAGATGAGCCTACTAACCATCTGGATATCCGATCAAAGGAATTGTTAAAGCAAGCGGTTAAGGAATTTAAGGGTACTGTAGTTGTTGTATCTCACGACCGTGAATTTTTAGATGGTTTGGTGAATAAGGTTTACGAATTCCGCAATAAGAAAATGATTGAGCATCTGGGCGGTATTTATGAATTTTTAGCACGTAAAAAACTGGAGTCCTTACAACAAATGGAGCAGCAAAAATCAGCATCTTCAGTAAGTAAGGAGAGTGAGGCCAAGGCTGAACTTAAAAATGAAGCCAAGTTGAATTACGAGGAGCGTAAAGAAATAAGCAGAAGGCATAGGAAAGCTCAACAGTTGGTAGAGAAATGCGAGGATGACATTGCACAGCTCGAAAGTGATATTGAGGAGATGGATAAGTTAATGCAGGATGTGAAAAATGCAAGCGATCCGGAGTTTGTGAAAAAATATCAGCTTATCAATTCAACATTAGATACAAAAATGTTGAAATGGGAAGAATTACATCAACAATTGGAAGAAGTTGAAGAATTAAAAAAACAATTGGATTAAAGGTTATAGGTTTAAAGATAAATACTAAGCAGCCCTTGTGTTTTATCTTATTTCTTATGTCTTTTGTCTCTAAATCTAATTTATTATGGCAGGGAAAAGTGATTTTTTATTTGGTATAAGGTCGGTAATTGAAGCGATTCACTCTGGTAAAGAGATCGAAAAAGTGTTAGTAAAGAAGGGTTTATGTGGTGAGTTGTATGAGGAGTTGGTGGATACCATGAAGAAAGCCAATATATCCTGGCAGACTGTTCCGGTGGAGCGAATAAACAGAGCTACCCGTAAGAATCATCAGGGGGTGATTGCCTTTGTATCTGCGATCACTTATCAGGATCTGGAAAATACGCTGATAGGGGTATTTGAGGCAGGTAAAAATCCTCTTGTTTTGGTGTTGGATGGTGTAACCGATATTCGTAATATGGGCGCTATAGCCCGTTCTGCTGAGTGTGCCGGGGTGGATTTGATATTGATTCCTGAAAAAGGTGGAGCACCCATTAATGCCGATGCAGTAAAAACTTCAGCTGGTGCTTTGCATAGTATTCCTGTTTGTCGTACCAAAAACTTGTTTAAATCGGTAGAGTATTTACGTAATTCAGGCTTGAAAATTATTGCTGCAACAGAAAAGGCCAGCCAGAATTATACCGAGGTGGATTTTAGTGGCCCCAGTGCTATTGTAATGGGAGCTGAGGATAAAGGGGTATCTTCACAGATGCTTAAATTATGCGATGCAGGAGCTAAAATTCCTATTCTTGGAACTATTGGATCTTTAAATGTGTCAGTGGCAGCAGGTATATTAATTTTTGAAGCTATAAGGCAAAGAACGTTATAATTTTTGATCGTTCTAAATTGCTTTAGTTTTTTATGTAAATGAGCGTTAAACACGCTTGTGAAGGGCGTTTGATAATCAATAATAGGTAAGGATAAATACCATAGTCAACTATAAATAATGGTTATATTATTATTGTATTTTTGTTTTTTACTTAAAAAATTTCTACTTTCACAAGGTTATACATATAAGATAATTGTAATTACAATAGTCTAAAAACATCATTTATGAACCATAAAGAAAGAGTGTTAAAAGCTCTGAACAATGAAATTCCAGATAGGGTTCCCTTCTTTTATTGGGATGTTCCGGAATTTGGTGAGAAAATGATGTCCTACCTAGGATTTACCGACAGAGATCAGCTTCTGGAACACCTGGATGTTGATTTTCGATGGGTAGAGCCTACATACATAGGACCTCAGCTTATAAATAAGCAGAATACAAAGAAGAAGGATATATGGGGTGTTGGATATTCGCGCATAAAAAAAGGGGAGTACGGTTATTGGCAAGCCGATCATTTTCCATTGCAAGGGGTGACTGATTTGGCCGCTCTTGACGACTTTCCCTGGCCTACGAATGATTTGTTTGACTTTAGTTCCCTTGAAAATCAGTTGGTACGCTACAAAAATTATGCTATCATGACTGCTCCGGGTTATTCTTCTCCGGGTTTATTTCGAATTATACAACGCCTTATTGGTAGAGAATCTTTTATGGAAGTAATGATGTCACATCCAAAGTTTTTCAGAGCTTTATGTGATAAAGTTATTGAGTTTTATGCAGGTTTTATCGATGAGTTTTTTGAAGTGGCGCAAAATAGGGTCGACTTTATCAGAATTGCTGATGACTTTGGAAGTCAGGGTGGTTTAACCATTGGTCATGACCATTGGGAGAACTATATCAGGCCTTCTATTGATGTCTTTGTAAAAAAGCCTAAGGAAATGGGTGCTCATTTTTACATGCATAGTTGTGGTGGTGTACGAAAACTATTACCTGAATTTATCAGTGCCGGAGCTGAGGTATTGGATCCTATTCAAACAAGAGCAATGGGTATGTCGCCTGAAGGACTGAAAAAGGATTTTGGTAAGTTAATTACCTTTTGTGGCGCTATGGATGAAGAGCTTTTATTACGTAAAGGAACTGCACAGCAAGTGAAAGATGGTGTGAAAGCGCTGTTGGATGTAATGGCTCCGGGAGGAAGATTTATTTTGGGCCCAAGTCATAAAATAAAAGTTGAAACACCTGTTGAAAATGTATTGGCCATGTATGAGGCTGCTCGAGAGTGGAAAGCTGAATAATAATATCTTTATTATATCGAAAATCCCTGCTAATATAGTTAGTAGGGATTTTTTGATTTATGAAATATGTTAAGAGTTATTTATAAGGCTTAAACCTACCGTATAAATAATTGGGCTTTTCTGTATTTTATTTGAAATAAAGCATAATAAAGTATTTCTTACACAATCCTCCCCGACTAAGCAGAAGGAGTATGATTTAGAACGGTGAGTTCTCCCGCATTTTGTGGGACAGCCTATGTGTCTTTGAAAATGAAATTTAAACAGAAATGCTTCATCATTACTACATTGGTATTATATCAGCATTTAATAAGGCTATTTTAATTTTAAAGTTAATAATCAGAAATAGAATGATAAGAGCCACAAGAATTGAAAGTGCAGCTCTTGTTATGTTTTTAATTTGTTTTAAATGTTTGATTATAAGTGTTTAATTTTAGTTTGCTTGAAGCTTTCATAATAACAGCCAGTATGACAAATAACCCTATATTTCCTGCAAGGAAAGCATAGTCTTGTAATTGAAGAAGAACAAATAAAAAAGTATATAAAACAGTGAGTAATCCCAGTACCCATAAAGTCAGAGAGTTCTCTTTTAGTAAGGTTTTAGAGTAGGAAGTGATTAAGGTAATGGTACAAACCGATGCACAAAGATAGGCCCAATTAAACCCCAGATGTTCGCTTAACGCGGTGAGAATCGAGAAAAATAATACCAAAGCCAAAGAGACCAGCAGATATTGTAGCATGTGGATTTCTTTTTTCTTTGAAAGTTCAATAAAAAGGAAAACAAGCGTAGTAAGAATGATAAAAAGAATTCCATATTTAGCAGATCGTAGTGATTTTTGATAATGGTTGTTGGGTATAAATAATTCAACGCCTAATGTTCTGTCGTCGATTGCATACTCTTTTTCTTGCCATATTTGCGGAAATGAGCGATTTAAATGAGTTATTTCGTATTTGGCTTCGAACCCTTCAGGTGTGATTTCTCGTTTGTTTGGTAAAAATGAACCTGTGAATTTAGGATCGGTCCAGCTTGAGGTTAATTCAATGGTAGTTGTTTTGCCATTGGGGCAGTAGCTTAAAGATCTCGTTCCGCTAACATTGAGCTTGATAGTAAAATTACAGTCCTTGTGGGTTAATTCTCCGGTTAATGGTATTTGCGCACTTATACCTTCTCTGACTAAATCCTTACACTTTAAGCCGGGTTCTATTTCAAGTGGGGTTGTATTCCATTTTATTTCTGTAATACCTTTGATCCCTCTGTTGTCTGTTATGCCAATAGAGAGTACGGCATCGGAGTAATCCAGGTCTCCGTATTTTTCCATTTGTTTTTTGTCAAGTAAAAAATTACCTGCAATATCCATTTCTGAATTAAAAACCGTGGTTTTGTAAATGCCCCGGTATCTTGTTTTGGGTGTGATATTTGATTTAATAGTCAAGTCTTCTGGCATAATATGAACCCATTTCTTTACAACAAGTTTCTCTTCTGTTTCCTTATGAATAACTGTTTTGTAAAATGGAATATGTAAAACTGGTCCTGTGATTGCTTGTGCATCACCCCATTGCTCCATCATTGATTCTTCTACTTCTATCTGATTGTTTTCTCTTTCTTTTATTATTGATTTTATCATGGTTAACGGGATAAGTAGCAATAGGGTCATTGTTCCTATTATCGCTAGTTTTACGGTAAGTGATTCCGTCCAGTCTGGTTGCTTTTGTTCTTCTTGTATATTCATAATGTTTAAAATAAAAGTACTTTGAAATTCAAAGTAAGTGGTTAAAAAAATTATTGACCTTTTATCAATTTCTCTAATGCGTTTAAGTGTTTGGCAAACTGCTCTTTGCCCAATGATGTGGCGGTGTAGGTTGTATTAGGTTTCCTGCCAACAAATTTTTTATTGACAACAATATATTCGTTTTTCTCCAGGGCTTTAACATGACTGGCTAAATTACCATCCGTAACGTCTAATAATTCTTTAAGGGCGTTAAAGTCAAGACTTTCGTTTACCATTAAAGCAGCCATAATACCGAGTCGTATTCTACTTTCAAAGTGTTTATTTAATTCTGAAATTAAGCCTTGCATCTTTCATATTTTAAGTACATTACAACTCCGTAAATAATATGAAATATCCCAAAGCCAATACTCCAGAAAACTATACCATAGTTTAAAAATATTCCGGCTAAAAGTCCTAATAGAGTCTCAAAATAACCAAGTACTTTAATATCTCGATGAGTATATTTGGCGATATTAATTAAGGTGAGTCCGTAAAAAACTAAAGTAGCAGAAGCTACCATTCTTAAGTCGCCGTGGTAAATTAGTATTAAGCAGAATAATCCTCCAATAATCAGCCCAATAGCCATTTCTAAAGACAATTTTTTTGCTGCACCATTCCACAGTTTAACCTTGGCTTTTTTAGCCTTTTGGCGCGATAGGTAATAGGCCGTGGTAATAGCCAACAAAAAAACACATGCTGCATCGGCTAATAACGAAATTCTGATGGATGAAGTAGTTTTGTAAGTAAGAGAAATCATATATTCATTATAATAATGATCACCGGCACCTAAAATAATAAAATAAGCTACCGTTGCTCCTATTATGGCATAAGCTCCTGCCATAATTCCTGATAATCCACTCAATGACAGGAATTTTGTAGAGTCTTCCATTATTTGTCGAATGACCTTGATGTCTTCTGCTGATTTTTCTTTTGTCATCATATTAAAGTACTTTGAATTGCAAAGTAAGTTAAAAATTATAAATATCAAAAGTTTTTTAGCAACTAAAAGCCAGATGGGTGTGTTTATGTTAAAAGTCACGGTGTATTCGTTGCTTTTTTGTAATTTTGTATGCCTTATACGTAAGTAACTATGCAAGTAAAAAAAGAATTATTAGAAAAATATAATGTGCCTGTTCCCAGGTATACCAGTTATCCACCGGCAAATTATTTTACGGGCGGCTTTAACAAGGAAGAGTATGTTTTACAAATCAAGCAATCAAACCTCGAGGATCCAAAACTGATTGCTTTTTATATACATATTCCGTTTTGTGCGCAAATATGCTATTATTGTGGTTGTAATGCCATTAAAATGCAGGATTCCAAAGCAATAAAGGAATATGTGGAGGCACTGAAGAAGGAGATTAAAATGTTGGCTCAGTACATTGATAAGGGACGTAAGGTATCTCAGATTCATTACGGAGGAGGTACACCTAATGCTATTAAAGCAGAATATCTGAAAGCCATTAATGACGAAATTTTTAATGAGTTTGAAGTGGTTGATCGTCCAGAAGTAGCCATTGAATGTAACCCTGCCTTACTAAATTATACTTATCTGGATATGTTATTTGAGGCGGGTTTTAATCGTTTTAGCTTTGGTATACAGGATTTTAACGAACAGGTTCTCAAGGATGTGAACCGACGTCCTTCAGCTATTCCCGTGAATGATCTTATTGCTTATGTAAAAAATAGGGATAATAGCATGGCCGTAAACCTGGATTTTATTTACGGACTACCCGGACAAGATGTAGAAGGGTTTAAAAAGACCATTGAAAAAGCAATTCAGGCCAGACCAGACCGGTTGGTTACCTTTTCTTATGCGCATGTGCCCTGGATGAAAGAAAATCAGAGGATACTTGAGGAAAAAGGATTGCCAACGGCCGATGAAAAAATGGATATGTTTATGGCTGCTTATCACCTATTATTGGCTGCCGGTTATGTATCTATAGGATTGGATCATTATGCTTTACCTGAGGATGAACTCAGTTTAGCCTTAAAGAAACATCAATTGCACCGTAATTTTCAAGGGTATTGTACCCGAAAGACAACAGGACAGGTATATGCGCTTGGTGTTTCAGGAATTAGTCAATTGACCTCTGCTTATGCACAAAATACCAAAGATATAGCCTTATATAAAAAATCAATCATGAATCAGGAGTTTCCTATAGAAAAGGGACTGAAAGTAAGTGGGGAACAAAAAGTTATTCGGATGGTAATCAATGAGCTGATGTGTAATAAAATTGTAGTTTGGACGATCATTGCAGCGAATTGTAATTTAAATGTTAAGGAAGTAAAAGATATTGTTAAGTACAATGAAGCAACACTTCAGGATTTTCAAAAGGATGAACTTATTGAATATAACGACCAGGAAATAAGGGTTACAGAATTGGGTAGTCTGTTTATTCGTAATATAGCTGCTTCTTTTGATCCTGATTTAAAAAGTGAAAAAAAATTATATTCCAAATCTCTTTAATTCATGCAGCAGATACATACAGAAACAGTGATTGTTGGCGCGGGGTTAACAGGGCTTACCCTTGCTTATTATCTTATAAAAGCCGGCAAGGAAGTGATGGTGGTAGAAAAAAGCGATGATGTTGGTGGTGTGATTAAGACTCATGAGCAAGATGGTTTTGTATATGAAGGAGGTCCAACAACGGGTGTGCTGGGGTCAGAAGAAATTGTTCAGTTATTTGAAGATTTGCAAAAGGATTGCACTTTGGAGTTAACCAGAGAAGATGCAAATGAACGATGGATTTTAAAGAATAATCAATGGCTACTTTTACCTTCGGGATTAAAACAAGCTATTGGCACACCTTTATTTACTTTATATGATAAATTCAGATTCTTAGGAGAGCCTTTTCGTAAAAAGGGAACTAATCCCAATGAAACGCTGGCTGAGATGGTAAAACGCAGACTGGGAAAGAGTTTTTTAGATTATGCTGTTGATCCTTTTATTTCAGGTATTTATGCAGGTAACCCGAACCAATTAGTTACACGTTATGCCTTGCCTAAGCTGTATTGGTTAGAACAGGATTATGGTAGTTTTATCAAAGGGGCTATTAAAAAGAAAAAAGAACCTAAAACAGAATTACAGAAAAAAGTTACTCGTGAGGTTTTTTCAGTACAAGGAGGATTGGGAAACCTGATTAAGGCACTGGAAAAGAATATTCCTGCTGAAAAGCTTTTGTGTAATTGTGAAAGAGTTGAGCTTGAAATGGTTGAAGGTGGTTATTTAACTCACTTAAAAAAGGAAGATACAAAGATAGTGATTCATTCAAAAAATGTTGTATCAACCATCGGAGGCTATGCATTGGCAGATTTGTTGCCCTTTATAAAGACAGATCTTATACAAAGTGTTGCTAAAACAAATTATGCTAAAGTAATACAGGTGGCTGTGGGTTATAAAAAATGGTCGGGGAGAAGGATTAATGCTTTTGGAGGTTTGGTACCTACGCTTGAAAATAAAAATGTGCTGGGTGTCCTATTCCCGGGTTCATTATTTCAAGGTCGTTGTCCTAAAAATGGTGCGCTTCTGTCTGTTTTTATGGGGGGTATGAAGAAACCTGAAATGATGCAAAAGACCGATCAGGAGATTGAAGAAATAGTGCTGGAAACATTAAGCTCAACATTAGATGAACAAAACAAGCCCGATTTACTTAAAGTATTCAGATACCATCATGCCATACCTCAATATGATATATTATCGCAGGAGAAGTTGCAGGCCATTGAAGAAATGGAAAAGCAGTATCCCGGTTTATTTCTGGTAGGAAATATCAGAGATGGAATAGGAATGGCTGATCGTGTGAAACAAGCTGTTTTGTTGGCAAAAAATTTAACTGTATGAAACGACTATTAACTTTAGCAATCATAAAGTACATACAGAGGGATAGCCTGTCTCGAATTTGATTCGAAAATTAAAAAAGTTAATGCGAGTTTCAGTCCGGCAGCTGCCGGATATGCCACTGTTTATAACAGACAATAATTAGAACAGATGAAACGAGCCATGGGAATTGTTTCGCACACAAAAGGATGATTATTTCTGGCGAGTTCTCCCGCATTTCGAGGGACAGGCTATATGACCATTGAAAGAAAATTATAAACAGATGAAAAAAGCACTTATACTGATCAATATCGGTACGCCTGATAAGCCCGAAAAAAAAGCAGTTCGCAGATACTTATCGGAGTTTTTAAACGATCGGTTGGTTATTGATATTCCCTGGTTGTTGCAAAAAATATTGGTAAACCTGATTATTATTCCTTTCCGGGTGGGTAATTCAACCAAATTGTATCAAAAGTTATGGACCTCTAAAGGCTCTCCTTTGTTGTTTTATCAAAATAATCTGGTTAAAAAATTGAACCAAAAATATGGAGAGCACTATGATGTATTTTCTGCTATGCGCTACGGAAACCCTTCGTTAAAGCAGGTGCTCACTCAATTGGAGAAGAAAGGATATACCGAGTTGCTCTTTTTTCCTATGTACCCGCAGTATGCAACTTCTACCACCTTATCTACAAAATTGAAGGTGGAAAAGGAACTTAAGAAATGGAAAACAATGCCGAAGCTTCTGTTTGTGGAGCAATTTTATAACCATCCGGCTTTTATTGAGGCTTTTGTAAAAAATATTGAGCAGTATCATATAGCTAAATACGACCATATTATTTTTTCCTATCATGGTTTGCCCGACAGGCAGGTTAATAAAATTCATCCGGGCATTGATAGTAAAACCTGTACCTGTCATTTAAAAATGCCTGAACACGGCCAAAAATGCTATAAAGCTACCTGTTACCAGACTTCCAGGTTGTTGGCAACAAAATTAGGATTAAAAGAGAATGATTATACCGTGTCTTTTCAAAGTCGTCTGTCAAATAACTGGCTAACACCTTTTACCGATGCTACATTACACGATTTGATAAAAAAAGGTCATAAAAAAGTTTTGGTAGTAGCGCCTGCCTTTGTAACCGATTGCCTGGAAACAGTTATTGAGATAGGTTATGAATACAAAGAGATGTTTTTGGAGAATGGAGGGGAAGAATTGCAAATGGTCGAAAGCTTAAACGATAACGATAGTTGGGTAGATGCTGTTTATGCGATATCAAAAAACAAAAGCTAAGATCATTTAAAAATCTAAGTAATGATTAGACCTGATGTTTGTTTTTGTAAGGGTATTTATGGCTCTCCGATAGTTTGTTTTAAGCTGTTTTTAATTCTTTTTCGTAATTTTTCGAATAATATATAGAAATATAGGCTTGTTGCCCGTTTTTCAGGTCGTTGTTATATTTTTTATCTATGCTTAGTTCAATGGCATAGCGGTTTTTTCTACCTTTTATCTTTTTAATGTTTACCACATTGGCAGCGATATTTCGCAGGTGTGTATTGTAAATATCTACTGCGATGTGCTGAATGTTTTGAATCTTTATAAAATCATCATAATCAATGATAAATAGAATATTGGCAGCATTAGAGTGAAGGGTTTTAAGCTCCTCTCTAATTGTATCATCCTCTTCAAAAGCACAGTTGTATATGTTCTCTTCTATTTGTACTACACCAATATGATGTGTTGTTCTGATCATAAGTTATTTAACCTCTATTCCATGTTTCTGTCGCGTAGTTCTTTCAATGTATAGTAAACACCAGTAATAACTATCACCACACTAATGGCAATACGCCACCAGAAAATAAAATTGCCATTCATATTATCTTAGATTAAGGAGTTTTGTTTTAATAAGGAGTCAGCTGTATTAAAACATGGGGCAAATTAACAAGAAGAGAAGTCGTTTTTAAAATAAAATCGACAAACAAGCTATTTTTCCGTATGAATAGGGTTAAAAATCATTATAGATGTTTTTAATAGAAGTTCGGATAGCAAACCATAACATCCGTGTATTTTGTGTTTCAGTGTTGTTCGATTCATTTCGGTAACGACCACCGATGGCAATATTTAAGTTATTTCGGGGATTAATCAGATAGCTTATGCTGCTCTCAACATAAAGTATATTGGTTTTTAAGCCCTGCCCAATGTAATTCCCATAATCATCGATCCTGTAATCGTTATCTTTATAAATATCTCCACCATAGCTGGTTTCGTCATCATCATAATCATTTCCTTTCATGGCTATCATTACCTCTGAATTAAAACTAAAGCGACGATGCTTATATCGTAGAAAAGAAACGCTTTCTCTGAAATTAGCACCTAAAGGATGTGCCAAAGGTTGATTATAATGACCATAATTAGTGCTTACTTCTCGATGAGAATAGGTATAAGGACGAACCTGATTGTATTCGGTTTGGAAATACAGGTTGTTTATACCAAACAAATCGAAGCTTTTTAAGCCCAATTGAAAACCCTGTTTATTTGCCCACCATTTGTTTCTTGAAAATACTTCATCAAACTTAAACTCGCCCATAACAAACTGTCCGTATGCCACATTTTTTTTACCAATTATATATTTGGCATTCAATCCCATAGTCATGTTGTCGGGTGAGCCTAATGAATATTCAACAGGGCGATACAATATAATGGGATTCAGATAGGCCACATCAAAGTTTCTTTGTCCGGTAGTATCTTCACCAGCCCAGATAACACTTTCATATAGTCCCAGCGAAAGACGTTCTCCGATATTTATGGTAAGGTAATGCAAGGCTGCATACTTATCAGGGTAACGCGTATCGTTGCTTTCCAGGTCATCGTTAATGTTAATATCGCGCATTTGTGTCCACATCACCATGTAATGTACCTTTTTAAATTCGGCACTAAATTTCAAATAAGGATAGCTAAAGGCATTATCCGATAATAGTAAAGAACGGTAACCATCGCCAATAAAGTTTTTTCCTTGTCCCAGCTGAATGTTAAACCACTTGGCAGGATTGTAGGATATAAATCCCGTTGACTGGGAATAATCATGGGTGTCTTCGGTATAGTTTTTTGACTTTCCTTCTCCGGGAACTACCTTGTTGTCGTAAATAAACTCGTCGATATAATTAGGGAATACAGCTTGGTTTTCAAGAATATCGGTATAAAAATAAAAATTTTTACCAAAGGTTCCTTCTATAAAGAGACCGCGGGTATTTGTCCAGGTATTGATTCCTTCGTCCATCTCTTTGCCAAGTTCAAAATTAAAAAGAGGATTAATTTTTATGGATATATCTTTATCTTCCCAATGCAGTAAGTCATCATGAAAAATACGTTTCCAAAAGTTCAGATCCCCTTGGGGAACACTGATGCCTTCGTATATTAAAGAATCGGTATTGGTGAGCGAACTGATTTTACTTAAACTATAGGGTTTAACTGAGGTGTGAAAATTATTTCCTGGTTGATAAACTACCTTTTGAAAGGGATTAAACTGCTCGTTATTGTAATAGCTTACTTCCTGTGCAACAGACTGTAAACTAAATGTAAGGGACAGGAGAAATATAAGATGAATAAAATGGATACGTTTCATGTAAGTGGTTATGTGATTTTTATCGGCACAATAGTTTATCGTTTTATAAACTGGGGCAACTTTGACAGGTTTTTCCATATCAGAGTAAATACGCTGCCTACCTTATTTTGTTTCAGTGCCAGCATATCTTCTCTGGATTTTAGAATGATATTTTTAATGCTTTTATTACTGGCTCCTCCCAGCCTCATGCGAATAATTACATGTGGTAGGTAATAAAAGGTATATTCTTTTTTAGAGAAAAGGCGTAGAATGAAATCGTAATCGGCAGCAATCCTGTAGTTGAGATTAAAATGACCAATGGTATCATAAATACTTTTACGTACAAATAAAGTAGGGTGTGGGGGCATCCACCCGGTTTTGAGCAGGAATGGTTTAAAAACCTGACTTTTCCAGTACCGGATCACCTTTTGGGGGTTTTGAAATTGTACATATTCTAAATCACCGTATACAGCATCGCATGTATTTTGTTTAAAAGCCTTTGCTACAGCTGCGACCACTCCATTGTTAACATATAAATCATCGGCATGTAAAAAGGCAATGATTTGACCCGAGGCAAGACTGATGCCTTTGTTTAATGCATCGTAAATACCCTGGTCGGGTTCTGAAATAAGATGATGAATATTGTTTTTGTATTGTTCAATAATAGATAAGGTTTTATCGGTAGAGCCCCCATCCACAATAATATATTCAATATCAGGATACGTTTGCCGGAGGACTGATTTTATAGCTGTTTCAACGGTTTTTTCAGCATTGAATGTGGCCGTAATAATCGATATAGTCATGAAAAATAGATTTATTCCAGTATGTAAAAATGAAGTTTTTTTATGGAAAAACCTATTGTTCATCCCATCGCATTGGATTGGAGAAAGCACCAGTATTTATACTGAATAAGTTAACGTTTTATGGCTAAAAAGTCCTTAAACCATTTGCCTGAATATTTTATTGTTCTTATTTGTGTATTAAAATCGTTATAAACCAGGCCAAACCGAGGTTCAAAACCTTCGCGCCATTCAAAATTATCTATTAATGTCCATATTAAATAGCCAGCAATTGGGATGTGATTTTTTTTTGCTTTTAAAACTTCTTTGAGCATTTTTTTATGATAACGCAGTCTTTTAATATCATATACTTTGCCATTGACCATATGATCGGGATAGCATACCCCGCTTTCGGTAATAATTATCTTTTTTATGCCGGTGTATTGATTGTAAAATTTTAAAAGTTTGGATAATCCCTTCGGGTAGACTTCCAATCCCATTGCGTTCACATTACAGGTTCGTTTGCCGGGGGGTATTTCGGAGGCAAATAAAACAGGAGGAAATAAACTGAATTTGGTTACTACCCTAAAGTAATATTGTATTCCAATAAAGTCAAAATCAAATTTCATCAGTTCTTCGTCGCCATTTTTAAAATACCGATGGATCATATTTAGTCCGGGCATGATATCGGTGGGATAGCCCATACCAAGGGCGGGCTCCAGAAAGAAGCGGTTTAATAAAGCTTCCATGCGCTTGGCTGCTCTTCGGTTAAAGAAGCGTTGGTTAACAGGTTTTACATAGGAACAACTAAATGCAGTACCAATATTTGCATTTTCCACATTCTTACGGATTATTCTGCCTCCAATAGCGTTACATAGGGTTACGTGGTGTGCAGCCTTTAAAAAATTAACCAAACCAGTTTTTCCTGGTGCATGATAACCTGTAAAATAACCTAATCCGGTAAAGGTCATAGGTTCATTTAATACAATCCAGTTTTTTACCTTATCGCCATATTCTTTTGTGCAGAATTCGGAATATTGGCTAAACCAATGGATAATGGCTCTTGTGGTCCAGCCTCCAAGTTGTTCCAGCTTTTGAGGCAAGTCCCAATGATATAATGTAACCCAGGGGGTTAAACCATGAGCTATGCAGCAGTCAATTATTTTATGGTAAAAATCAACACCAGCCGGGTTTATTTTGTTTTTACCATCAGGAAATATCCTTGTCCACGATAAGGAAAATCTGAATACTTTAAAATTCAGGTTAGCTGCTGTTTTTATATCTTTCTCGTAGTCTTTGTAAAAGTTTGCCGCATTATGAATGGCATCATTATTTTTTATGTTATAACTATTTGCTGCGAAATGATCCCAAATAGATTCTCCCTTCCCATCATCTTCTGCCCATCCTTCATTTTGAAAGGAGCTGATTGTTGTTCCCCAGATAAATTCACTGCCAAATTGTTTTCTTTTTAGCATAATGTACTAATTAGGTGTACAAGAATACAGTATCAGTGTAAAGTGGATATTAATAGAATGTTACTTTGTTAGTGAAAGGATTTAATAATTTGATTGTTTGTTGATTATTAATTGGTTAAGGTTTGTGAATGTGATGGAAAAATGAAGTGTTCAGAAATCAATAGGCATATATGTTTACAGATTGATGGATAATGATATATTTTTGTACTTAAATTTTTTATTTTTCTCTTGGGGTAACTTCCATCCATACTCCAAATCTGGCATTTTTATTGGGAGGTGTCATATTCAAAAGACCGGATACTATTTTAGCATCCTTTATAATCAGGGGTTTATTATGCATATTAGCATGGATAAAGTTATTCCATTCACCTGTTTTAAAGGGGCCTATTTTCCATTGGCCAATGCTATTGGTGGCAAGAAATTGATTCAGATGAATATTAATTAATCCCATATTGTAGCGCCAGTTGATGTCGACACAGGGATGTATTTTAAGCTTCTTATTTTCATCGCTATAAACAATAGCATCAACCCCTAAAGGACCTTCATAGAGTTGTTGAGGCTTTATTTTTTTTAGGGCTTTTATTAAACTTAAGGCTGCACTATGAAGCACTTCATCGGATAAAAATTGACTTATCTCATTCTCTTTGTCCGGCCAGTTAATATTTCCTCCAATAAAATGCCCTTTATGATCATTTAAGGAATATGAAATGCCTTTTAAATCTATATCTCCATTGGCATGCAGGTATAGTTGAAAAGAGAAATCGAATTTCTTATCGAGTAAGGGTTCGGCAGTAATAAAACCTTGTTGTTTAAAAGCACCATTCAGCCAGGGGTAATCAATAGTTTGTCCTATGGTGCGATCAATAATATGGATTCCCCTGCCAGAGCTACTCCATGGCATTTTAATAATAGCTTTAGGGTGATTTGATAACCATTGATCCAAATCATTCATATTATCGATGGTTATAGCTGCATATTTTAAACTAACAAGTGAGTTTTTTTTAGCGTCATGTAAAATATATTCCTGAATTTGGTTAGTGGTAGCACGACTAAAAAAAAGCTTATGATCCTGATGCCATGTGAAATTAGGTGATGACTTAAAGTTTTCTGCTGCATAGGGTTTTAAATGCTTTATTTTGTGATGAATTGCCTGGTTCCAACTCCAGGGACACAAACGTTGATAGCTTAGCGGTGTTTTTAGATCAACAGACCTGCGGTATTCAAATTCCTGCATTCCTAATGCGGTCCATTGATCCAGAAACCTTTTGTCAGGTATATTTTCGGTGACAATGATATCTTTCTCACGGGCATAAAAGGAGGGTAAAAACGATAAATCACGTTCAAAAAGTTGCAGGTTTTTAGGAGGCATATAACTAATTGTGCCATTGGCCATGGCCATCTCACCCGTAGGATTGAAGAAATAAATATTTTGCATGAATTTACAATGATGTAGATATACAGGTATTAGAATGAGCGAACAAAATTAATGAATTAATGGAATTGTGTTAATTTCAGCAAATTTCTTTATTTAGGATTTATGTTGCATTCTTATGTGAAGTCATGCTTTTGTTTGCCTAAAAGGCTTTTTTTGTGAAATATAAATTAAGTACCCTCCTGATTGTATGGATAAATACTGATTAAATACATGTTTTTTCGCTGACAATACTCATAGTACAAAACAGAAATATTATGCTATTTTGTTTTAAACAAACTTATTAAATAATTACTATTAAATAATTAATCATGATTATAGGTGTTCCAAAGGAGATTAAACCTGTTGAAAACAGGGTAGGAATGACTCCAGCTGGTGTTCTGGAAATGACTAAAGCTGGGCATGTTGTTTATGTGCAGTCAGGTGCTGGTAAAGCTACTGATTTCTATGACGAGGATTATGAAAAAGCAGGAGCTAAGATTCTTCCTACCATTGAGGATGTATATGCTATTGCTGAAATGATAGTGAAGGTTAAAGAGCCTATCGAGCCAGAATATAAGCTCATTAAAGAGAATCAGTTATTGTTTACCTATTTTCATTTCGCCTCGGGTGAGGCCTTAACCAAGGCTATGATAGAGCAAAAAGCGATTTGCTTAAGTTATGAAACAGTAGAAACTCCCGATAGAAAATTACCCTTGTTAATTCCTATGTCGGAAGTAGCCGGAAGAATGGCGGTGCAGGAAGGGGCTAAATATTTAGAACGTACTTATGGTGGACGTGGCGTATTACTGGGGGGTGTTCCCGGAGTACCTCCTGCTAAAGTATTGGTTATTGGTGGTGGTGTAGTAGGCACCCAGGCGGCTAAAATGGCAGCTGGTTTAGGAGCCGATGTAACCATTATGGATTTGAATATAGATCGTTTACGTCAGTTGGATGATATTATGCCTGCTAATGTAACTACTTTAGTGCCTAATGAGATGGTTATGCGTGAGTATGTGCAAAAGGTAGATTTAATTATTGGTGCAGTGCTTATTCCTGGTGCAAAAGCTCCTAAATTAATTACTAAAGATATGCTCTCAACTATGCAACAAGGTACTGTTTTGGTAGATGTGGCTATTGATCAGGGAGGTTGTTTTGAAACTTCTAAACCAACTACACATCAGGATCCTACTTATATGATTGATAATGTTATTCATTATACAGTAGCTAATATGCCTGGAGCTGTTCCCTTTACTTCAACTCTGGCATTAACAAATGCAACTCTGCCCTATGCACTTCAGTTGGCTAATAAAGGATGGCAAAAAGCTTGTCAAGAGAATGCTGCTCTTAAACTTGGTTTGAATATTATAAAAGGAGATGTGGTTTATAAAGGTGTTTCTGATGCCTTTGACTTGCCATATTTACCAGTTGAGAATTTTCTTTAAAAAAAATATCGCACTTTTATTTTACGATAGGATAAATAAGTAGTTGATATTTAATAGAAAGCCGGCTTGTGAAAATAGCCGGCTTTTATTTTTATTGGGTTAATATTTTTTGATAAGCAACTACATCAAGTATTCTGCCAAATTTTTCGCCTACCTGCTTAAAGTGAGCACATTGTTCGTAACCACACTTCTCAAATAACCTGATGCTTGAGAGGTTTTCTCCTGTGATAATGCCTAGCAATACCTTAATATTTAATTGTAAAGCCACCGCTTCCATTTTTTGTAATACTATTCCTCCAATACCTTTACCGCCCATATCAGGTTTGATATAAAGGGTTACTTCTGCGGTGCGGTCGTATGCCTGACGGGGTTTGTAACATCCCAGATAAGCATAACCGCAAACAATGTCTCCATCTTTTATTAAAAACGATGGATATTTGGGGTGAGAAACAGGAATTATATCCTTCACATCAGCCTTGTTTATTTCCTCAGTATGGAATGTTGCAGTGGAATTTTTAATGTAATAGTTGTATATGCTGCACACTTCATGTAAATCAGCCTCTTGAATTTTGTGTAGTGAAATATTCATTTTTTATCGGCTAAGATATAAAATCTTCAT
>JBFHEL010000014.1:0-24753 GCA_041584155.1 Saccharicrinis sp. | reverse complement strand
TATACCGTAGAGATGTTACATGTACGACCTGTTGCTTCTTGTGATTTGCAGATACATTGATTAAACAATAGCCTGACTTGTTAGTTTTTTATGCATTATCTAAAAAAATAAACTGCGAAGAAGTTTTTTGATTTCAACAGTTTAGAGTGAGATGAATTTGAAGTACTGTTAATTAAAATGAGATTCTAAGACACTATGTCACTTTTAAAAGGCATAAGGTATTAATAGAATAAAGAATCATTATTTTGATATGAGAAAGCAGATCAACGTTTAATGATTTTCTACTTTTAAATATATTTCGTTTATCTGCAATCGCATATCAATGAGCCGAAAGGAACTGATCTTATTGTTATTCGAATTTTATAGATCCTTTGTTTTCCTGATGGGGGTCATAAGCATAAATTTTACGGAGCAGGTCGGCATATTTATTATACAGCACTCTCCTTTTTAGTTTTAGGGTAGCCGATAATTCCCCCGTAGGTGCAGTCCAGGCCTCGTATACTACCCTGAAACGTTTAATTTGTTCGTGTTGGCCTAGTATCTTATTGGTTTTGCTTACTTCTTTTTGAAATGCAGCCAGTACCTTTTTGTTTTTAATTAGTTCTTTGTTATCTCTAAAGTGTATTTTATGGTCATGTGCCCAGGTGTGTAAGTGATCAAAATTGGGAGATAGAAGTGCGCTGGCAAATTTTTCACTTTCACCTACTACCATGGCTTGTTCAATAAAGATAGATTCTTTGAGTTTATTTTCAATAGCCTGAGGGGCAATGTATTTGCCGGCAGAGGTCTTAAACATTTCTTTTTTGCGGTCGGTAATTTTTAGAAATTTTCCTTGTATAAATTCGCCAATATCGCCGGTGTGAAACCATCCTTGCTTGTCTATCACTTCAGCTGTGAGTTCCGGATTTTTGTAATATCCCTTCATCACGCAAGGACCTTTGGTAAGTATTTCTCCGTCATCATCAATTTTCACTTCGATGTTTTTCAAAACGGGGCCTACACTTCCAATAAGTACGTTACCAGGTTTTATGCTATAATTAGCAGCTATTACAGGCGATGTTTCTGTTAAGCCATACCCTTCCATCAGGTGAATGCCGGCAGCAAAAAACAAACGGCTTAGTCTGGGTTGTAAGGCAGCTCCCCCTGAGATAACAAATTGGAGGTGACCTCCAAAGTTTTTCTGCCATTTACTAAATACCAGTTTACGTGCCAGATGTAATTTGAGTCGATAGAAAAAAAGATTATTATTTTCTTTACAATAGCGTTCTCCGAGGCGCATGGCCCAGAAGAAAATTATTTTTTTTATCCCTCCCAAATCCTCACCTTTGGATACAATACGGTCATATATGCGCTCGATAACTCTAGGAACGGTCACAAAGGCATTGATTTTTGCCGAAGCCATATCTCTGGATAAGGTGCCCAGACTCTCGGCATAAAAAATACTACATCCCTTAGCCTGAAAAAGGTAGTTGACCATCCGTTCATAAACATGGCACAGCGGTAAAAAACTAAGAAGTCGGGAATGGTTATGTAACTGAAATAAATCCCAAACACCATGTACGTTATTTAAAAAGTTACCGTGCGAAAGCATAACTCCCTTAGGTAAGCCTGTTGTGCCTGAAGTATAGATGATTGAGGCAATGTCATCCGGAGTTATCGTTTTTTTTGCTTCCAGTAAAGTGTTGGCTAATTTCTCTTTGTTATCCTTTCCTAACTGAGTAACTATACTCCAGTGTTGAGCACCTTCAACTTTATTAAAGGTGAGCAAATATTCTATACGATTAACATCCTCGCTAATGGGTTTTATTTTTTTATATAACAATGCATCAGAAACAATAACAGCTTTTACTTCGGAGTGCGCAAAAATAAAAAGGAACTCATCTTCTCCAATGGTAGGGTAAACAGGTACATGTATCACGCCTATCATAGCCATACCCATATCTACAAAATTCCATTCAGGTCGGTTATTTGATATGGTTGCTATTTTATCGCCCTTTTTAAAGCCCATGGCCAACAGTCCTTTGGCAAAGTTATTGGCATTTTCTATGTAGGTTTCAACACTGTAATTCTGCCATTTCCCGTTTCTCCGGGCATTAAATAAGTCGTTCTTCGGATTGGTTAGTTGTAAGTGTTCTAAAATGTCAAAGGTTCTGTCAAAATTCATTCTATACCAAATTAAATAATTAAATAATGGAAGAATGCCTGGTATATCTCCCTTTTGTGTAAGAGATGGTTCTTACATTTGAGATATAATACGGATAGGTATCACCACTATTTTTTTAACAAGCAGGTTGTTATGCTTTATCTGACCCGCTGTTTTACATTCGAAACTTGCTAATTGGGGCGCAATTTAATATTTATTTATCAATCAATATTCTATAATTTTTGTTTAATGGTTATATTTATGGCTTATAGAAAACTATAATCTTGATATTATGAAAACCGGATACTTGCAATTACTCTTTTGCTTATTGTTTTTTAAGGCTTCTATGGCCCAGGATACTACTCGTGTATCCTTGCTTTTTTTGGGTGATGTAATGGGACATGATACACAAATTAATAGTGCCTTTAATGCTCAATTGGGAGAGTATGATTATTCCGGTTGCTTTAAATATGTAAGTAATATTTTTGAGGATGCGGATTTTACCATCGCTAACCTGGAAGTAACTCTGGCAGGACCTCCATTCAAGGGGTATCCTCAGTTTAGTTCGCCCGATGCGTTAGCAATTGCCTTAAAGGAGGCAGGTGTGGATGCGATGGTGACAGCCAATAATCATTGTGTTGATCGAAGAAAACAAGGCTTAGAGCGTACTATTGACGTGTTGGATAGTCTTGATATTCCTCATACGGGTACCTTTAAAGATGAAGCGCAAAGAATAACAAATAACCCTATGTTATTGCGAAAAAATGGGGTTAAAATAGCTATACTTAATTATACTTATGGAACCAATGGAATAGCAGTAAGTGAACCCAATGTGGTGAATTTTTTAGAAAAAGAACTTATTATAAAGGATATTCAGAGTGCCAGAGAATTAAATCCTGATAAAATTATTGCTTTTGTTCATTGGGGGCTGGAGTATCAAACCTCACCCAATGAAGAGCAAAAGGGGTTTAATCAACTATTTAAAGAGAATGGGGTGGATGTAGTTATTGGTTCTCATCCTCATGTATTGCAACCTATTCAATTTGAGGACGATCATTTTGTGGTTTATTCGTTGGGTAATTTTATATCTAATCAGCGTACTGCTCCCCGAGATGGAGGGGTAATGGTGCGTGTAGAACTTTCTAAAGTGGGGGATGAAACCTTTGTGAGCGATGCAGGATATTACCTGACCTGGGTGTATACGCCAATCATAAATGGAAAGAAAGAGTTTTATGTATTACCTGTAAATGCATTTGAGCAAGAGGCCCTTTTTATGGATGACAAAGCAAATGATCGATTAATTAAATATGGTAAAGAGGCCAGAGATATTTATACAAATAATCTGAATATAGATGAATATGTTTTTGATAAGAATTTCCCAGGCTGGGTTAAAGATTCTTCCCAAAGGAGTGAATAGGCCATCAAAAATGGAATATTTCCATTCAGTTTATTTATAACAGAGACTATCGCTTTTGGTACTCAAAATATTGAATTTTTTGATGTCCTAACTGAAGGAATCTCTTTTAGTAAATATCAGAATTAATATTTCATCCTACTATAATCAAGTTTAAGGCAAAAATGTTTTGCTTCAAGCATGCTTATTATGCTCATTTATGTAATATCTCTATTTTCACGGATATTATGCTAATTTTTCATTTTTATGGTGCTGTCAAAAAAGGGTTGGTTATTGTTGCTGACAATTCTGTTTGTGGGTAAGGGATTAAATGCTCAACAAAAGTTTACAATTAGAGGGCGAATCACTGATGCTAAAACAGGTGAAGATTTGGTAGGGGTAACTATTTTTACTAACGATCATTCTTTCGGAACTGTCACCAATACCTATGGATTTTATTCATTAACCCTCTCTCAGGGTGATTATGTGCTTAATTATAGCTATGTGGGTTATCGAGCTATAAGTCAGAAGGTGGAGTTGGATGGTAACCAAACAATAAATATACCTCTTGATTTAGAGGAAACAGATTTGGAAGAGGTGGTGGTGACCGCTGAGAAAAGAGATCAAAATCTTACCTCTACAGATATGGGAGTTGAGAAACTGAACATGAAGCATATCAGTAAAATACCGGTATTGTTTGGGGAGAAGGATGTTTTGAAAACCATACAATTATTGCCCGGTATTAGTACAGCATCAGAAGGAGGAAGTGGGTTTAGTGTGCGGGGGGGATCAATAGATCAAAACCTTATTTTATTGGATGAAGCAACCATTTATAGTGCTTCTCATCTGATGGGATTTTTCTCCATTTTTAACTCTGACGCTATAAAGGATATGACGATCTATAAAGGAGGTATACCTGCCAATTATGGAGGAAGAGCGGCTTCTGTTCTGGATATCTCCATGAGAGAAGGAAATATGAAGAGTTTTACGGCTTCAGGAGGCATTGGCCTGATCTCATCGCGCTTAACCCTTGAGGGACCTTTAACTAAAGATAAGGCTTCGTTTATGTTAGCAGGACGGCGTAGTTATGCGGATTTAATTGCCAAAGGAGCTGGGATGATTGATAGTGATACCGACTTGTATTTTTATGATGTGAATGCCAAGGTTAATTATAAGATAAACGATAACAACCGCGTTTTCTTATCTGCTTACCTTGGAAAGGATGATTTTGGGGTTGATGATTTAGGAATGGATTGGGGTAATACTACAGGAACCATTAGGTGGAATCATCTTTTTAGTCCAAAATTATTTTCCAATACAACCTTTATCTATAGTGAATACGATTATGGTTTTAACCTGGGAGACGATGGAAGTATGGCGTCGGGTATTAATGATTGGAATTTTAAAGAAGATTTTACATGGTATGTAAACCCACGAAATACGCTGAAGTTCGGATTGGGATCAACTTATCATACTTTTAATAATGGAGAGTTTTATTTTGATGATAATACCATCTCTGATATTGTGATACCAGAAAAATATGCATTGGAGTCAGGTGTTTATTTGACCAGTCATCAAAAAATAAACGCGAGACTATCTGCTGATTATGGATTGCGATTGGGCTTATTTCAACAGTTTGGTGAGGGTTATAATTATACATATAATGATGACAATGAAGTGGAGAGTGAGCAATATTATGGAGCAGGTGAAGTGATGTCGTCATACAGCAGCCTGGAGCCAAGAATTGCATTTAATTATCGGGTTAATCAGAAAGCATCAATCAAAGTATCCTATAACCGGATGGTTCAATTCCTGCATATGTTGTCAAATAGCACCTCGGGTCAGCCAACAGACACCTGGATGCCCAGTACAGCTCTAGTAAAACCAACTAAGGTTAATCAATATTCACTGGGCTTTTTTCGTAATTTTAATAGTAATAAGTATGAGTTTTCCATTGAATCATATTATAAACAGATGATTAAGGTCAGTGATTATGAAGATGGAACAGATGTTATGCTGAACGAAGATATTGAAGCTTACATTTTGCAAGGTGAGGGGCGAAGCTATGGTATGGAGTTTTATATCAAGAAAAAGTATGGTAAATTAAATGGCTGGTTGAGCTATACACTGGCCAGAACAGAGAAAAAGATCGATGGTATCAATAATGGGGAGTGGTATAATTCCACTTACGATAAGACACATGATCTCTCAATTGTTGGGAGTTATGAAATGTCAAAACGTATCTCCTTATCTGCAAACTGGGTCTATTATACCGGAAATTCTGTCACATTCCCAACAGGTAGCTATACGTTCGACGGAAAGGTTTATCCCTACTATACTTCGCGAAATAAAGACCGCATGCCTGATTATCACCGTTTGGATGTTTCGGTTCATCTTAATTCCAAAAACAAAAAACGCTTACAGTCAAGTTGGGATTTTTCAATATATAATTTGTATAACCGCAAAAATGCCTACACCATAGAGTTTCGCGAAAGCTCAGAAAATACCGGAGAAACAGAAGCTGTTAAAATTTACCTTTTTGGAATGATACCTTCTGTGACCTGGAACTTTAAATTTTAAGCTGAAAATGAAAATAATACCTGTTTTGAATTATATTTATTTACTAACTATAGTTAGTATTTTATCCAGCTGTGAAGAGGTGATTGATTTGAATTTGGAGACTTCTGATCCGGCATTGGTCATGGATGGAGAGATTAGGCTGAATAGTACGGCAAAACTTACTATAAATTATACTACGGATTATTATGGCACGGAAGAGGTTATTTATGAAAATGATGCTGTTGTAATTTTAAGCAATTCAAAAGGAGCATCTGAGGAATTAGTGCTTCAGGGTGATGGTGTTTATACGGGAAACCAAATACATGGTGAAAAAGGTGTGGAATATACCTTAAGTGTAACTATTGATGAAAGGGAATATACTGCCAGTTCAACCATGTTAACACCAAGCTCTTTGGTGGCATTAACCCCCATTGAGAGTAGTCGTAGTATAGGAAGCGATACCTATTATGGGCTTGAAGTGGCCTTTACCAATAATGTTAATGAGGAAAATTACTATCTGGTCAAGTATCTTTATGAAGATGATGATGGTGATCAGGAAGATTACTCTACGCTTTCATGGGAGTATTTTTCTACCAACGAAGTGCTGACCTATTCTGGTTATTATACCTTTGAAGAGAGTACCGTTGTCAATGTGAAAATTTACTCTATTGATGAAGGTACTTATGTGTATTATTCAGCTCTTGAGGATATCGATGGCCAGGGGTTCGATGGTGCATCAACACCCTATAATCCGGAATCTAATTTTGGCGAAGATGTGTTGGGGTATTTTAGAGCCTGGTCAATGGATCAGCAAGAGGTTACGATGCCCGAAGAGCAGTAAAAACTCCTGTCTTTTTAAATAAACCTATCGCTGCTAATATTATTTTATTTAATAAGTATGAATTAGGTTTATTAATCTGGTGTGTAAGTAATAATGGCTTTAGCTCTTGATTTGATTCCTTGAAAAACTGCGCGAGGGCGCACCGAAAAACGAAAGTCAAAGATGGGGTGAATACCTTTTCCTGTCATTCTACTTCCTGAGGTTTGTTCTCTGTCGCTGTGAGCGACATTACCCGGATTGAAGATTAAAGAAAAGGTAAGCGCGCAAGCATTCTTTCGGCCAGAGACTTTTTTGTTTCTGTTTTGTGGCAATGGTAAAAAGAAAACCAAGAAATAAAGTATGTGTTTTTTTACGATTTTGGAGTTTTCACTGAGGATTGGAATCTATAAACATAGACAATTACAAACACTGACTTTTGATTGCTTGTCTTACCAGACGGGTTTGCATTTTTTTACTGAAGATTATTGGTTCGTTCGGCATAGCTTAATACAAACTACGAGACAGAGTTTAGATTACACTCCCTAGCTTAAGCAAGCTTAGCTCTGCGCTCACTTATCGCAATAAATTCTTACTAGATTATTGCTCAGCTCGGCATAGCTTAAGCAAGCTTAGCTCTGCGCTCACTTATCGCAATAATTCATCGGCTGCAGCACTCGCCGCCCCATTATACTGCAAAATCAGAAAAAGTCTGAAAGTGATACGATTACAAACATAAAATGAGTCTTTTAAAACTTTGGTGTCATGCCGATGTAATAATGATTGAGCTTTTCCAGTGAAATGCAGTTAAAGCTCATTTCATTATACAATCGGTATCGCTCCTATGTCGCTCAAATAGTATCCTTTTTTACCTGATTATTGCAGCTATGGATTCCCCGCCTGCGTTGCTGATGCCGAGAATACAAACCCGGAGTTTGCAACTGTTAAACAGGTTTGTATTGTACAAAGAGTAAAATCAACTTCTTCACTTTCCTTTTTACTTTATCCTTTACCCTTAATACCCTTTAACCTTGTTTCAATGTTATCTGATGTTTCTATAATTCCTATTTAGCAACAATTAAACTGTTTTTTATCATTCATACCCAAATGTTGTGCCTGATCCGTATTAATGAAATACGAGTACAGCCAGAATAAGCACTATTATGCTTATGGTTAAATTCAGGTTTTGAAGAGGGACTAACTTATTAAAAGTTTGTAATTGTTGCTGCTTTTTCGCCTTCTTGGCTTTGATGCTAATAATCACTAATAATACTAAAAGCAATATAACTAAGGCTAATTTTGTCATGAGTAGGGGCATGGTGCTCAATACAGACCAATAGGGTGTCATTAAATAACCTCCGGTAATAATTAGTAAGGTTAAGCCTGTTTTTCCCAGATAGTTTAAGGTAAGGAGGGCGGTGTTGAATTTGATAAAGAGATCTTCTTCAAATTTATTGGATACGCGCTTTAACATAAAGCCCGAAATAGCTGCGCCAATAAATATGGCAACAGATAGAATATGAATAATTAACATTACGTCCCTCATGGTGATATTATTTTAGGTTACAGTATATCAAACCAACAGGACAGGAATTTGTTTAGAGGAGTTAGAAAGATTAAGCAGATTCATTAATTAAACCTGCTTAATCAATATTTTAAGGAGATTTTATTTTCCCGGATCAATCTCAAATAACAGTTGATCTTTCATCACTGTTTCTTCGGATTTTACCTGAAGGCTTTTTATAACCCCATTGATTGGACTTATTATCTCGTTTTGCATTTTCATGGCTTCCAGAATCATTATCGGCTCACCTTTATGTACTTCCTGACCTTCGGATACAAGCACGGCTACAATTTCACCAGGTAGAGGGGCATTGATCTTTTCTATCTTTTTTCCGGCACTTTTCAATAGTTTCTCTCGACGCTTACTGGCCAGTTCTGTTTCAATGGTAAAATGGTAAGTATTTCCATTAATCATCACCGAACATTCATTTTGTTTGAGGCTGAGAACTTCTCCCACATGAGTCCTTTCTGTACATTTTATCAGACACTCATCGTTTTCGAGTCCTTCAATTTCAATTTTTGTTTTGCGGTTATTAATCTTATATATCTCGCCATCTCTTAAGGTAACAGTTACTTTCTTGTCGCCCGTTAAAGTGTAAGTTTTTGTATGGTGTATTAATTTCATAATGATCTAATGATTTATGATGAATGATTTTTCCTTAAAAGTAAAATCATGCGGTGGTATAACCATATTGATTTATATCGGCCATTCTTAGGTGGACAATACCAGGTTTATTACCCTTTTATTTTTTTACTCATTGCCCAGGCCGAAACTGGTTTACTACCCAGTTCTCCCGAGTTAATTCTTTCTTGCTCAACTAAATAAGCTTTCATGGCAAGCGCGGCAGCAGCTATCAGTTCATTGTCCTCCTGAAAGTAACTTTGCTCCAGATCTGTTTCGATAAATGAGGTCGTATATTTTCCTTTTACAAAGGATGGGGTTTGCATAACTTGTTTAAAGAATGGCAATGTTGTTTTTACCCCCTTAATAGTTGTGTTATTTAATACCGTTCTGCAGTTTTTAATAGCTTCACCTCTGGTTTTTCCAGTGATGATTAATTTGGCAACCAGTGAATCAAAACTAGAAACTACAACCTTACCTTTTTGGTATCCAGAATCGCAACGTAAATATTTCTTTTCAGGAATATCCATTTGTTCAATTAACCCGGTAGAAGGAGCAAAACCTGATTGTACATCTTCGGCATTCACACGAAGCTCCATTGCCCAGCCATTAATTTTAATATCCTCTTGTTGTAGGCTAAGCTTTTCTCCTTCGGCTATTTTAATTTGCTGCTCAATAATGTCTACGCCTGTAATTTCCTCTGTTATAGGATGTTCTACCTGGACGCGGGTGTTCATCTCCATAAAATAATGGTTCAGGTCATCATCAAGCAAAAACTCAACAGTACCGGCACTATAATAGTTGGTAGCCTTACATATTTTTACTGCGTCAGCGCCTATTTTTGCTCTTAGTTCTTCGCTAAGGGCAGCTGATGGTGCTTCTTCTAATAATTTTTGGTGTTTGCGCTGAATACTACATTCACGTTCAAATAAGTGAATAATATTACCATGTTTATCGGCTAATACCTGAAACTCCACATGACGGGGATTAACAACATATTTTTCAATAAGCATAGAGTCATTGTCAAACAATGATTTGGCCTCATTAGTAGCCAGCTTGAACATTAAAGGAAGTTCTGCTTTTTTGTGTACCACGCGCATTCCCTTTCCCCCACCTCCGGCTACAGCCTTTAAAATGATAGGATAGCCAATGTGCTTTGCAGTCTCTTCGGCTTCTTCCAGACTGGTGATCACTCCTTTACTTCCTTGTAAAACGGGGATGTTATTCTTGAGGGCCATATCACGAGCCATTCCCTTGTTTCCCATTTGGTTTATTGCCTGGGAGGAAGGGCCTATAAAGGTGATGTTGTTTCGTTCACATTCACGGGGCAAATAGGGGTTTTCCGACAAAAAACCATAGCCAGGATGAATAGCATCAATTTTATATTCCAAAGCTGTTTCTATCAGCTTATCGATATTGGTATAAACGTTAATATAAGTATTTTCAGAAACATCAATTACTTCATCAGCATGTTCAAGATGAAGCGCATTGGGTTCGTGGTGCGATAAAAACATATAGGTTTTAATACCCATGCTTTTTGCAGTACGCGCAATCCGGATGGCTATTTCTCCACGGTTGGCAATTAATATAGAATTTATTTTCATAACAAATAAGCGTATCATGATACAAGTATCAACGCATAAGTTAATGATTATTATTAATATATCTATAAACTGATGAGCTGATACTTGATACTGTTTTTTTAATTACAATGGAATATTTCCGTGTTTTTTAGTTGGGTTTTGTTCCACTTTGTTTTCAAGTAATGCAAAGGCATTAATAATTACCTCACGTGTTTCAGAGGGGTCAATTACTTCATCAATATAACCTTTTTCATCAGCAACATATGGATTGGCCACCTTCTCTTTGTAATCGGCAATTAACTTACGTTTTAATTCATCGGGATCTTCGGCATTTGTTAATTCCTTTCGGTTCAGTATTTTTACGGCACCTTCCGGTCCCATAACAGCTACCTCTGCCGTTGGCCAGGCAAAGTTAAAGTCGCCACCCATATTTTTACTGTTCATAACAATGTACGCTCCACCATAGGCCTTGCGAAGAATCACAGTGATTTTAGGAACAGTTGCTTCTGCAAAAGCATAAAGCAATTTGGCCCCGTGCATAATAATGGCGTTTTGTTCCTGACTAATGCCAGGCATAAATCCTGGTACATCTTCCAATACCAGAAGAGGAATATTAAAGGAGTCGCAGAACCGAACAAAGCGTGCTGCTTTTTTGGAAGCATTAATATCCAGACATCCGGCCATCACCTTTGGCTGATTAGCCACTATACCAATAACCTGATTGTTTAATCGTGCCAAACCAATCACAATATTTTGCGCATGGTTTTCTGCAATCTCATAAAAAGAATCTCTGTCAACAATCAGTTTGATTACTTCAACTACATCGTATGGCTTATTAGGGTCATCGGGTAGTAATAAGGATAATTTCTCATTTTTTCCCGGTGTAATTTCTTCACTTAAGCTTACAGGGGCATTTTCAACATTATTTGAAGGTAAGTAATTCAGTAGTTTTTTTACCCCCATTAAGGTGTTTTCTTCATCGTTGAAAATCATATCCGCTACACCACTTTGAGTGGCATGCACTTCCGCACCACCTAATTCCTCAAAAGTTGTGTCTTCATTTAAAACTTCTTTAACTACTTCAGGACCTGTAACAAACATATAGGAAGTATCCTTGGTCATGAATATAAAGTCGGTTAGAGCAGGAGAATAAACAGCACCTCCTGCAGCCGGACCTAATATGACCGATATTTGTGGAATAACACCCGAGCTTTTTACGTTTTGCATAAAAATGCCTGCGTATCCTGCCAGACTGGCAACTCCTTCCTGTATACGAGCACCACCCGAATCAATAAGTCCAATGATTGGGTGTCCCATCTTTAGTGCCATCTCTTGCACTTTTTGTATTTTTTTTGCGTGAACCATTCCTAATGATCCACCCATAAAGTTAAAATCCTGAGCAAAAAGAAATACCTGACGTCCATTAATTGTTCCATATCCAACAATTACACCATCTCCATACTTCTTTTCATCTTCCCTTCCTGAAGGCTTTACAAAGGCATCAATTTCCCTGAAACTATTATCGTCCAACAAAAAATCAATGCGTTCACGTGCTGTTAATTTGCCTTTAGCATGTTGCCTGTCATAATAATTCTCGTCGTATTGAGAGAGTAATTGTTCATTTCTTTCATGAAACCGCTTGAATGGAATCCTATTGTCCTTCATGTGAATATTCTTAGTTGATATATTGTTGTATTGAGTTAGGGTTAAGATGAGCAATGATTCATTTATTTTAGAATCTGTACTTTCGTTTTAATCAAATAAAACAGCGCAAATTTACTATTAAACGCTTAATGAATGAATAATTTATGTTTTTTTTAATGCTAATTATTAAATGGACAAAAAAAGTAAAAAAATGGCTGAAGTCAATGGTCAAGTATGTTTTATAGCATAATTAGAGCAGACGAACATAATGGTCAAAAAGTCAAATAACTGGATGTGTGGCTGATACTGTACTTATGATCTTCGAATCTTTTAAATTATATATGTATAAGTTTTTAGCGTAAACGGTTTTCCTCTTATTTTTTCTTACGAAAAATGAATATTACGGAATCACGTGTTTTTTGGCAACGCTGTTAGTGCTTATTTTGTTTTTATTACAATATAAGTGCAAAATCAGTAACCGATTGAGGAATTTTAAGTTGAATTTACCGAAAAATACTTAATGTTTATTCATTTGCCCCTGATAAAGGAGAGTTTCTTCTGTTATGGTGCTGGAAAATATAAGTTGTTATTATACCTTAATTGATGAAGCTGATGTATGTGCTATGTTATAACAAAGACATCCTTAGTATTTTCTATGGATATCGTATTCTCTGATGAGCTTGTGCTAAATTTTAAATGAATGCTAGCTATCAAAGAAATAATTGCGGTTTAGTAGAATTTTAATGTTGAAAGTGACTAGTGGGAATCCACGAATAAGCATTATTTAATAAAATTAATATTTTACAGGAATACGGTATCAAATAAAATGCCGAGAACTATTTGTTGTGTTGCTAAAAATAAAACACCATATGATCAAGACTACAGATGCCTTGAACCGAGTTAGAAGAATTAATAGCTCCACTGAAAAAGTGGCTTAAAAACTTGTAATTAATTAAAGTATGTGAAACGAGCCAAGGAAGTTACACCATTTGGTTAATGAGACGAGGTTTATATATGCTTCGCAATAATGCTGTTATTAATCCGTCGGCATAATACGAAGTGCTCACTTTATTATCAAAATGGTATTATTATTACACATAATCCGTGCCGCTTAAGGGGGAGAGGTATGATTAATTTGGGCGTCTTCTCCCGTATTTCGGGGGGCAGGCTATGTGGCCTTTAAAAATAAAATTTAAATCTGTATGAAACGACCATTAATTTTATTAATCATAAAGTACATACAGAGGAATAGCCTGTCCCGAATTTGATTCGGGAATTAAAAAAAAATAATGTGAGTTCCTGTCTGGCAGCTGCCGGATATGGAACATTTTCTAAAGACAAAAAATTCAAACAGATGAACAAACTATTTATTTTTTTATTGAGCATTATGCTCTGCAATACCTATGTATATGGTGGAGTTGGTACAAATATTCAACAGGATCAGATTATTGTATTTCAGGGAAAAAAGAAGATAAGTTCTTCAGGAAAGACATATAGTTTTGCCTTAGATAAAGGCGATAAAGTATTGATAAAAATGTCAATTGAAAAGGATAAGGAGCTAAAATATGTTTCTGTTAAAGAGATGAATAGCGGAAGTATAATTTGGCAGAGAGAAAGACTAACATCTTCCAGTAGCGAAATTACCATTAGTAAGGAAGGGGTATATACTTTTGAATTTAAAGCGAAGGGGATGGGGGCAAGGGAAGTGACTTTGGATATCGTTCGTACTCCCGGAAGAATAAAGCTTTATAATACAGCCTGGATGTCATACAATACTTATACTCCTGAGGAAATTAGGTATACGGTTGACACTGTAATAGGGTATCAGGCGCCTGTTCGAACAGATACTGTAATGAAGGTATTTCATAAATATTATTATCAAAAGGTAGATGTATTTAATTATAGCAAACAAATACTTGGGCAAGGAGGAGTTCATAATTCGCAGGGCGATAGTAAACCTTTAACTATTAATAATGCACTTGTTCCATCAGGTGCAAAATTTAAGAGTTACAATTATAATCTTAGCTCACAAATAGGGGGAGCAAAACATTGGGCCCTGGCCGATATTGGGGTATCTGCTGTATCCATGGCATTGAGCCCTGCTGCCTCAATGGCTGCACATGGAGCCATGGGGCTAATAGGCCCTCAACCAGGTACTGAGCCTATTCAATATTTTATGTCAAACCGTTCCTCTGATCTTAATACAATAAAAGAAATATATTCCTTGCATAATAAGGGTCGTAAGGCTACCAATACAGCTAAAGATGCTTTTGGAGGACTTGTAGGTAAAGTTAATGATAAGGCTGAGAATGCGATTAAGGGTACAAAAGTTAAGGAGTATGGAGAAAACGACCTTAGCTTTAATCAAAAAGGACTGGTAACTAATATGCATGTTTCTTCGGCGAAACCACCTGAGGCAAAATATATTATGTTTGGTAACCCAGATATAGCTCAGGCTAAAAATATAAAAATGAATGCTTATGCCATTTATTATGCGCCTGTTTTTTATCAGGTTAGAGCTGAGAAAACCTACTATGAAGTTATTACTGAACAATTAAGTAAAAGCAAAATAAAATACACCAAATCTGTTCATTTTGGTTCTGTTGTACAATAATTCTATTAATTTTTTATGAAGATGCGATTATTAAAATATATATTTTTCACTGTTATTTTATTACTGCCGGTAACTAGTGTCTTGGCGACAGATAAAAACATTATAGATGGTTTGTTTGAGTCAAGAAACAATACAAAACGATTTGATGCTTTTGCTGTATCAAAAGGAGATGTAATTGAAATAACTGTGCAGGTAAACCATAAAAGGCGAGGACTTAATATTTGGATGGTTCAGCATCCAGGTAATATTACCGTGTTAGATTACGAGGAATTGCATAATGGAACAAAAACTATTGTTGCGCCGGCCGATGCTATCTATGAACTTTGCTATGGAGGGAGCAGGGTCGATTTTAACCTGCAGGTGGTTCAGCATACCAATCAGGCAGCAGGTTCTAACCGGGGTGATATTGTTTATGTCTGTATGCCAGATACCCTTCATGTCAATGGTTATGTGGATAAAAAAATTGGTGAAAACTATGCTTATGTTCCTTATAAAGAAAAGGCTGTCTTGTCTACAAGCTTCGAAACAGAACAAATTACTAACCGTGATTTTTTTACCGGTGTTGATATTATGAAGTATAGTATACCCGGAGATATAAAGGATGAATACCGCGAGCAAAAGCTATTATCCTATACGGTTAGTTTAACGTGCCAATCTCCTACCTCATACGAAAAAATGAAAAATGTGATAAAGAGTGGGGCTGAAGCAGTACCGGATTATAAAGATTTTGTTGGAGGGGTTAAGAACAAGAATAAAACCAAAAAAATGGATTATGACAAAAAATATGAGCTAACAGATAACCTGGGAAAGGAGCAGGAAAAGTGGGATAATATACAAGAATCCATAAGCCTGGGACAGGAGGTAATTGATGTGATGAATGAAAAGGAAGGAGAGGATAACTTATCGGGTATGGCTTATATCATGGATACCGATGGGATGAAACAGATGGCAGTGCATAAAGGTTTAGATATGATTGGTGCTCCTGAAAAGGTTGGCGTTATTTACGATAAAGTTCAGAATTTTCCGGGAACTACCGAGTTGCTTCAGATGGGAATTGATAAATATGCTCCGTCCGTTCAGGGTAAGGCATTGATTAATGTAAAGGAAAAATATTTGCAAACAATGCCATATTATGATTTCGGGGAAAAAACTTTCTGGATTCAATCGGCCATGAATTACGGTGCTAATAATGGTGGATTTTGGGATGTGCCAGGTAGTCCATCAAAAGGAGAAAAAGGGTTGGGAATTAAATGCTGGGACATTGATGATGGAATCGACCGCAAGTTTAAAATGGTTCCGTCGCAAGAGCATAAAGGATATTTTATGATTGTTTCAGCATTGCCTGGAACTACCTGTGCATTGGATAACAGTGGGGGAAAAGTAAATATGGATAAAAACCAAAATAATATACACCTCTGGGAAAAGCATGGTGGAGAATCGCAATTATTCAGGTTTAAACATCTGGGGGGTGGTAAGTTTAGAATTTATAATTATGATGGGTATGCTGTTTGCCTGGAAGGCCGGAAAAACCAGAATGGGACAAATATTCATATTTGGGAAGATCATGAAGGAGCCTGGATGGACTGGTATTTGATTGATCCGCTTAGCAAACAAAAGTTTATTCCAGAAAAGGAAGCCGGTACAGCAAATATGTATCGCGATGTAAGAAGGATATCAAAATCAGGTGGTGCGATAAATGAAACAGTTATCATGGCTCATGAAGATGACCCTTTGATTCCTGCGCGAGAAAATGTAGATATTAAAGTGCTGGTAAATAAAGACGGATTGGAAGCAACAGCGAAATTAATTATTGATGCCAGATACAGGATAACCGATTATACTGATATTATTAAATACAAAAAAGACGAAACCCCGGTATATACTAAAGATTTTTGGGCAGCCTATAAAATTAAGTATAACTATGCCATTATGTTTGAAGATCAGGTAAAGGATTATTATAGGCTTATATCTGCTGCTGATTATTATAACCCTAAACGTCCCGTCGAAGAGGAAAAAATAAACGGTGATTACGAACAATCAAAAAGACTGCGTCAGTATAAGTTATTAACTACCCCGGTTACAAAATAAGAAAAGTATTCCAACTTGAACCCTTTTTCCCAAAGAGCGATATAGAGTCGCTCTTTGGGTATAATAAATAAGGTTGTTGTTAAGGGTATGTATAGGCAGCACTCAGGGTATGTATAAAATAGTGCAAGGGATATAGAGTGAATAGATCAGTAGAAATTGAAATGAGTTATTTTATCTGTCAAGCTAATAATCAGGCGCTAAGTAAAAAAAAGATATTGTCACTTTGTGGCTTTTATACTGTATTTAACTTAATCATCTATTCTTACGCTTTAATTCAATGCGATATTTTGGGATAGTTTTATCTTCAATAATTTTTTAATAGTGTAAAACAAAAGGTTACAGGACGTAACGAACATACGCATTGTTTTGAAATTGTTGCAGGGCAAAATAATAAAGATATAGCTTATGGTATTGTTAAAGATGAACAGGAAAAATCCGGGAGTCGTTATAATACTAAAGGCTGTTGATTCGTAGAGGAGTGATTTATTAGGAAACAGTTGGCTGGTTATTGGGGGATTGTAAGCTAAACTTTGGCTCCTGTCCTTCCTGCTTAATTACATCTTTGACTTCCATATTAGTTTGATTTAGTACAGTTTTTAGTTCATCAATAAGGTGTTTTTCATTTTCTGATAAACACTGTTTTTGTACTTTTTCACTAGTTGCCTGCAATTGGTCCATGCCCAGATAGCCGGCTTCCCCTTTGATAGTGTGAGCCAGGTTTCTGATATCTTCATAGGCATTTTTATTGGCCAATATTTCCAGTTTTTTTATGCGCTTATGGTATGATTTTTCAAACTGATGTAAGTATTTAACCAGTCTGGCCCGGCTGTCAAAAAAAATGAGTGCTTTTTCTTTATCAAGTAGCAGGGGTTCTTTTATGTCTATAGATGAAGTTATATTTATTTTGTGATCAGGATCTTTACTTATAAATAAATGAGGTAAGTAGGCTTGTAGTTTGTCAATAATGTTTTTAGCTGCAAATGGTTTGCTGATAAAGTCATTCATGCCAGCTTGCAGGCATAAGTGCTTATTTTCGCTAAGTGCGTATGCTGTAACGGCAATGATGGGCAACTGTTCTTTGCTATGCCTTTTACGAATTAACCTGGTTGCAGTAATGCCATCGGCTACAGGCATATGTATATCCATAAAAACAATATCGTAATGATTAAGCGATACCATTTGAATGGCTTGTGTGCCATCATTTGCAATGTCTATATCAATACCCATCGATTTGAATATTTCAACAGTAATCTCCTGGTTTAACTGATGGTCTTCTGCTACTAATACCTTTGGTTTATGAACCAGAATAAGGTTGGAAGGATGAGCAGAGAGTGCTTGTTCTTTTAGTTGGCTAGTAATTGCATTAAATGTAAAATAAAAAGTTGAACCTCTGCTGTATTTGCTTTCTAACCAAATTTTG
The DNA here is from genome assembly GCA_041584155.1 of Saccharicrinis sp. Lineage (GTDB taxonomy): Bacteria > Bacteroidota > Bacteroidia > Bacteroidales > Marinilabiliaceae > Saccharicrinis. The sequence continues at coordinate 6,307 of JBFHEL010000014.1, read as the reverse complement.
CCACCCCATAGTTCTACAATGTTTTTACATATGGCCAAGCCTAAACCAGTTCCCTCATTTTGGCTAACAAAGCTTTCGTCCGCTTGCATAAAGGAGTCAAATAAATGTTTTTGCTGGTCTTCTTTTACGCCAATACCGGTATCTTCAATGGTAAATAATAAGGATATTCTGCCATCTGCGGATTTTTCATCTTCGGTAACAATTAATTTAACATGTCCTTTTTTTGTAAATTTAATAGCATTGTTAAGCAGATTTATCAGTACTTGTTTTAACCGTAGTTCGTCACCTTTAATACTGTCCATATTTATCTGTTGCAACTCAAATGTAAGCTCCAGTCCTTTATCTTTCGCCTTCGGCGCCATTATCTCTATGATGTCGTTAATGCAAGATATAATAGAAAAGTCATTGTGGTTAAGGGTGATTTTGTTAGCCTCAATTTTCGAGAAATCAAGAACGTCGTTAATTAAGCTAAGCAAGAGCGTTGATGCATTCATTGATTTGTTGAGGAAATTTTGTTGTTTTTTGTTCAGGTGGGTTTTTAAAGTAAGGTTGAGCATGCCTATTATTACATTCAGAGGAGTGCGTATTTCGTGACTCATTCTGGCCAGAAAAGCGCTTTTGGCCTTATTGGCCTTTTCGGCTTGTATTTGTGCCTCATGCAGTTCTGTAATGTCCTGTACATATCCATTGTGAAAAACAATTTCGTGGGTTTCATTAAATAAAAATTGACCGGTAAATAGCAGGTGTTTTACCTTGTTGTTAATATCCAGGGATATGGTCGTTTTATATTCTGTTTTATTGTTGTTTTTGGCATTTAGTACATCGTTTATTAGCCTTTCTTTGTCTTCTGTTTTCAATAAACTAAATAACTCTTCAATCTCATAATATTGTTTTGAATCCTGCAGTCCTAATATTCTGATAAACTCTTCAGATAATATAAAGGTTTGTGGTTTGCTGTTGTATTTATAATGACCAAGATGTGCCAGGCGTTGTGTACTCAGGAGTTGCGTATTGAATAGTGTTTCCCGGGTAACGTCTTGTATGGAGATTAGTCTTCGTTTATTCCATGTAAATATTTTATTATTGATAAAACAATTTAAGAAAACAAGGTTCTCATTTTGGGTAACAACTCTTATTTTTAAGGCTTTATTGTAGTTGGTATCAGGATTGCGTGTTGCCGTAAGTGCTATTTCACGGTCATCTTTGTAAATTAGCTTTAAGCATTGTTTTAGTTTCAGGCATCTGAACTCAGGGTTGCCTACTAAAAAAGTAGCGGTGTCAGAGTTCATATATAAGCATTGCTCTACCTTGTCATACTCTAAAAAATAAACACCTGCTGTTTTTGATGCTTGTTGTAGTTTAAAATCATTTTGTTGCAGTTGTTGCCTTTGTTTCGATTCGCGCTTCATAGACCGAATCATAAATATCAGTACTATTGATAAGATGAGTGTAAATAGGGTCATACCCAATAGTAGCTGGTCTTTATATTTGTTCCAGTCTATAAAATTGCTGTAGCTGTCAATAACTGCTTGTTTTTCTTTCTCAGGATATTTATCAGGAACCTGATTGATTATGGATATTAATTCTGGCCAATCTTTACATGCTGACATATAAATACCTTCCGGTGTGTAATTAATATCTTGTACATTGGTTAATAGGTCAAGGCCATAGTAGTTTTTGATTAGATATTCATAAACAGATTTAGCCCCGGCATGAAAAGCTGCTTCTCCACTAATTACCTTAGCTAAGCCATGCTCTTCACTTATAGAAGGTACAATAGTTAGTTCGGGATATTTATTGTTCAGAAAACGATACGTGTAGGATTCATCTTCATAACTTATTCTTAACCTGGGTTGGGTAAGTTTGTTTATTGTATTTTTTGGGCATTGTGCGCCAAATGAACAACATGTCTCCTGTAATATCTGTTGGCTATAAATGAGGAACTTTTCTTTTTCTGGGTTTTTCTTTAGGGGAGATATAAACTCACGCTGTTTATCCTGTAGTGCAGGTAATATATGCTTTAGAGGTGTCCATATGAGCGAATATTTAAAATTAATCCCTGTTTTTTTTCTTATCCAGCGCAGGTATTCAACGCAAATTCCTTGGTTGGTTCCGGTTTTTATATCCCAGTAATTAAAAGGAGGCAAGATACCGGGGTGCAACCGCACAATATAATTACATGCAATCCCGACTTTTTCTTTTTGAGATAGCTCTATTGAGTTATGAAACAGTTTTTGTTTGTTATTGCGTTGTGACCATAGAGAATGGTAAAGGGCAAATGGCTGAAGTAAGAATATCAACAATAAGAACCTGAATATAGCTCGGTAACGATATGAATTATGCATATTTATTTAATAAGAGCATTATAAGTTTCTACCTGAAACCATTCTTTTTCTGAAGCTATACATAATGCCTGATTGATGCTGTTAACGTTTAATTTAAGCATTATTTTTCGTCGCCTTGAGTCAACTGTATGATGACTGATAAATAATTCTTCACCAATTTGTTTATTTGATTTGCCTTCTCCTAAAAGCCTTAATACTTCTATTTCTTTGTCTGTTAAATTGTAATTAGAATAATGATTACCCTGACGAATAATAATTGCCATCTCTATGGCTGTTAGCAATTGATCTTTAGTAAAGGGTTTGGTTAAATAAGCATGGGGTTTGGTTTTTTGGGCTTTTAAAAGTATTTCACGCTTGCTATCAGATGATATAAATATGACCAAAGGATGAGGAAAGTTTAGTTTGATGGTCTTTATACACTCAATCCCATTTTTATTACCATCCAGATGAATGTCGCATATGATAATTGTAGGTTGATGGATTTCGAATAGTGTTTGGGCCTCATAAAAAGAAGAAGCTATTCCGCATACTACAAAATTCTGGCTAAGCAGATAGTCTTCTATCAATGCTGATGTAAATTCTGAATCTTCAATAATTAAAACTGTTTCATTGTTCATCTCTTTCCTTTTTATCTTCATCAACAGGATGTATCTCTTGGTGATTTTTCGTATTATTTTAAATCCATCGACCTTTCACTATTTATTTGTTGTTATAAAATGCATTTTTTGAAAAATAACAGCTGTTTTTTTAGCATCAGAATACCATCAAGTTGTTAGTGGTTGAAATTGAGTTGTTCTTTACATTTCGGTTTTTAATGTTTAATTTACATAGATGCAGTCTGGTTTTTATCGATGAAACCAGTTCTTGCCTGATTAAATGAAACAAGGTATTCTGAATTTTAATAAATTAGGACAACCATATGTTTATTGATTGTTAAACAGTTTTTTAGGTTAATAAGTAATGACTATGAGTAATCATTTTTTATTCCAACTGGGGTTTAACCCGGAAATGAGCCATTATATAATTAATGAAGGCTTTGAAATAGGTAGGGTTAGTTCAGTGCATAAGGAACGCTATACTGTTATTAACGATAAAAGAGAATATGATTGTGAGGTTTTAGGCAACCTAAGGTTTGCTGCCCAAAGCCCCCTGGATTTTCCTGCGGTAGGAGACTGGGTTGTTATTTCGCCTTATGATAAGAAAAAGGCCTTGATTCATAAGGTGCTGCCCAGAAAAAATATGCTCAGGCGACAAGCGGTGGGAACAGAGGGAGAATATCAGCTTATTGCAGCTAATATTGATTATGCTTTTATCGTAGAATCAGCAAACCGGGATTTCAGTGTGAATCGTTTTGAAAGATATCTGGCGATTTGCTATGAGGCCGATATTGAACCTGTATTGGTGATTAATAAGCTCGATTTGTTGGACGTATCAGCCTTAAGCATGCTTGTTGAGGAGCTGAAAAAACGAATACCTCATGTTACCATCATTCTTACGAGTTGTGAAAGTAAACAAGGTATTGAATCAATGAAAAAACTTATAAAGGAGGGCAAGACCTATTGTTTTTTAGGATCCTCAGGAGTGGGTAAGTCAAGTCTGGTTAATATCCTTTTTCATGGAGAACCAATGAAAACAGCGCAGATAGGGATAAGTACTCATCGAGGCAAACATACTACTGCCCATCGGCAACTTATAGTATTGGCCGATGGAGGTATATTGATTGATAATCCGGGCATGCGCGAAGTGGGTGTTGCTGATGCAGAAAAAGGTTTAGAAACTGTTTTTCAGCAAATAGTAAAGCTGGCTGAGCATTGTAAGTATAAAGATTGTACTCATGCGTATGAAGCAGGGTGTGCGGTTATTCGTGCCGTAGAAAAAGGAGAAGTAGATAAGGATAGTTATTTGAATTATCTGAAATTAGAAAGGGAAAAACAACATTATCAAAATACCGAAGCCGAAAAAAGAAGTAAAGGAAAAAATCTGGCAAAAAGGATTAAACAGGTGAAAAAGAATAAGCCTTGGAGATATGGGAAGTAGCCAGATGGTAAAATGATCCGGAGAGGTTTGCTAAACTATCCCTTTTTATCAATGAATTATTAATTTATATCATGTTTTGTTGGGATAAATAGTATCAATTTTACGTTTAAATAAAATCTTATAAAATGAACGAAATATTTACCTTTGGGTTATTATCCTTTACTTCCTTTTTTACTCTAATAAACCCTTTGGGCTCAATGCCAGTCTTTATGACTATGACTGCCGAGCTGGAACAGCCTGATCGAATTAAAACAGCTAAAAAAGCCACCCTAGTTGCATTCATTGTTATTGTTGCTTTTGCATTTTCTGGGCAGTTATTATTTAATTTTTTCGGCATCTCGGTAAATAGTTTTCGTATTGTAGGTGGAGTTATCTTTTTTATTATGGGTATGGATATGTTGCATGCCCGTATAGGAAAAGTGAAGATTAAAGAGTCTGAAATTAAAAGTTATGTTAATGATATCTCCATTACACCCTTAGCCATTCCTATGATTTGTGGACCCGGAGCTATTACCAATGCTATTGTTTTAATGGAGGATGCTACTTCACCAGCACAAAAAATTGTATTAATTTTTATGTTATCATTAGTTATGCTGCTTACCTATGTTATTTACTATAGTTCGTCGCGTATTATTAAGTTTTTAGGCGAAACAGGTAATAATGTAATGATGAGATTGATGGGATTGATAGTAATGGTAATTGCCGTAGAATTCTTTTTTAGTGGTTTAAAACCTATTATCAAGGAAATGATGCTATAAATATGTTTTTGTTTTACGGTAAGTTGTATTATTAAGTTTAAATGAAACAATTGGACAATATGTATTGACTTGCTTTTTATTTATGCTTTGTCTAATATAAAAAACTCAGGATCTATTAGTTAGTAAAATTAGATTCGGGTTTTATTGCTTTATTGAAGTATATAAAAGGAAGATTTGTTTTGATGATGAGTATTTAAAAAAAAATAATTTCACAAAGCAATATGTGTCAACAGAAAAAAGAACCTTATTTTAAGCTTATTTGGGAGTAATACGATGAGGGTTATTAATAAATAACCGGGAAACATTATTTAGCTTATTAGTTGGATTGTGGTAAATTGCTTTTTGATATACAAAAAGGTTGTTTTAAATCAAAGGTATTGTTATTATTGTATATATGTACATATAGCCAGATATCAACAAGATAAGTTATTTTTGTCGAAAGATATTACAATTAATGATTATTAAGGAGGTTTAACGGCGCAGTTATTGGTTCATTTAAGTGTTAAAACAATCATAGATGGAAAGATTTGCAACAATTAAAATACGCGAGACGGGAGAAACAAAGCGGGTGAAGATAGGCTCAGGTGTTAAACCGGAGATTCAAAAGAGCGTTATTGACAAATGGCAATCGTTGATTGATACCGTTGCAAGACTGACAAAAGTTCCTGTAGGTTTGATTATGCGCTTGAATAAAGAAGCAATAGAGGTTTTCTTGAAAAGTAACACCAATGGAAATCCTTATAAAAAGGGAGAAGAAGCCCAATTGATTTATGGCCTTTATTGCGAAACGGTGATTGGCACACAGCAAAAATTACTGATTCCTGATGCAACCAAGAGCGATGAATGGAAACTAAATAATCCCGATATTGAATTGAATATGATTTCCTATTTGGGGTTTCCGGTAAACTGGCCGGATGGTGAAATATTTGGCACTGTGTGCTTATTGGATAATAAAGAAAATAAGTATAGTGCTGAAGTTGAAGATTTATTGCGACAGGCTAAACAACATCTTGAAAATGATCTTGAAATACTATCATTAAACAATGCCTTACAGGAGAAAAATATTCAGCTTCAACAATCCAATAATACAAAATCAAAGTTTCTTTCCTTGATTTCACATGACATTAGGGGCAGTGTTTCAACTATCAATGAATTTATAAAGATGAT
>JBFHEL010000013.1:0-24768 GCA_041584155.1 Saccharicrinis sp. | reverse complement strand
TCTCTCTTAATTTCCTTTGGGAGCAACCAACTACCTTACAATAATATAGGTCAAACTACACAATTGATTGTGACATTTACAAAATCTCGATAAGAGCCATTTACATGTATATGCTTAAAAGTGAGGTAGAACAAAGATATAAATTGATTAAACAGGTGTTTTTTTAGTTAATAATTGATAGCTTTATAAGACTAGTACAGACCATAAATCAAGCCTATGCCTAATGTTTATTCTCCGTAACAATCTCTCTATCTTCCATAGAGATTTATTTTCATTCGTGCCGTAATAAACGCCATTGGTTTTTTAATAAGTTAAAGGATTCATACTGCTTGCAGGGTAGTTTTATAAGGAGTTAGGTGGATATTAAAATACCCGCTCGAAAACATTGAATTTAATGGCGAAAGAAGAATTTAAAAATAAATGGGATCAAAATATAGAGAAAGAAATAGGTACTTGGCTAATAAGTTATTTATCTATTTGGAATATACATTACTTAAAATTAAGTGCCTTATATTAAGTTAGTAAAAATTAAATATAAAGATTATGGGATATATTTTTGCTGTTATAGCTATAGTTGCAATTTTTGTTATTATTCAACTTCAACAAGACAAGAAAAAAAAGGAAAAACTAAGAATTGAAAGACAAAGATTAAACATTGAATTAAATGAAATTAAAGGGTTCACTTTTACTAGAAGGTTAGTAAGTAAATGGGGTTTAATGGCACTTGATGAAACAAAAAAGGTAATTGCAGTTAAATCGAAGTTTGGTAAAATTAAAATTTATCCTTTTTCAGCAATTCATTCTTGTGAAATTTTAGTAAATGGTGAGACAACTTATAAGAAATCATCTGTTATAGGTAGGAGTATAGTAGGTGGTGTTATTGCAGGAGGTACAGGTGCTTTGATTGGAGGATTTTCAGGTAAAGAAAAGATGGTCAAAGAAGTAAGTAGTATAGAATTTAAAATATTATTTAAAGATACTGCGGAAACAACATTTAAGTATCTTTTTTTCGACTCTAAAGATATTACATCCAATACACAGAAGTATATTAAAGAAGATGACAAAGTATTTGGAATAGAATTGAAAAAGGCAAAATCACAATTACAATATTGGAAAGACAAAATTGAAGTTATTATCTCAGTGCAAGAAGAAGTCAGACCTTTAAAGGAATCAACAATATCTGTATCTGATGAACTACTTAAGTTAGCTGAACTGAAAAAGAATGAGTTATTGACTCAAGAAGAGTTTGACAAAATAAAAGCAAAACTTATCGATAAATAACAAGTTACAATAAGACTATCCACAATCTTTAAATCCTTAAGTTTTGAAAGTTATAATTTTTTTAGCGAACCAAATTGTTGCCTTATTTTTTATATAAATTATCAAAAGTAAATCTAGCTATATATCGTCTAAAAAAGGTATTAGCTACCCGCATGTATGTGCATTGTAATATTATAAACATTAATTAAAACATAAGGATTATGACAAGTATTACAGGTATATTAATTGCTGTAGGCACAATGATTGTTGTTTTTTTCTACTTAGAGGGATCAATCTATGGTATTGTAAAATCAATGATTTATTACGAAATCAGGAAATACTATTCGCTAACAAAGTGAAATATTGAAAATTATTAGCCTACAACTCGGTGTTGATATTGATACAGTAAACACAAAAGAAAAGAATAATTAAATATCGAATGATGAGGGAGATGATATCGCTAAAATTGAGGAACTAAATAAGGCACTTAAAAATGGGGAATTAATTGTAAGGGTTAAATTTAATGGCAGAATAGAAAAATGGAAAAAGGATGATTGGGAGCAAGTCATTATTATTTCAAACCATGATAAATTTGACTTAATATATAATAATGAGCATTAATTAGTTAAACCAGTGGCACAAAACCTTGTTTGGTAGTATTTTAATATATTTGTGTTCCTGAGTAAAAGCAGACTTCAATTCTTAAGCTAAGGTACAAACTTGGCGGTGAATTAGATAATATTAAACATGTGAAACATTAATCTACTGATTTAAAAACATTAATTCACCACTTATTATCTTAAATAGTACCAACGTATTCATGTCAAATTATAAAACGGTATATGTTTTAAGGAAGTAATATTTTATAAAAGAAATAGTATAGCCGGTATTTATTTACAATGGTTATTTTATATTTAAATTAATAAACATATAAAACCGGTATGGTCGGTGCAAGATATTAGGAATATCCAATTGTGATTTTTAATTTGCACTGGTAATAAAGGTTTTGTGAAAAAACAGATAGATGCAAACATTAACCTTAACTCAATTTATTCAGCATTATCAGGGTATACTTGATGAAGAAACCGTAGAGAAATTGAAGTTATTAGAGAAAGAGGAGATGACGGTTGAAAAGCTTACAGGTAGGTTGTATGTCATATTATTTCCAGAGGAAACAGATTTTATGTACGATTCCACATTCGATGCCATTGATCGTAAGAAGGGTATTAATCCCATGAAAAAATCGTATACTAAAAAACATAATGATAAAAGAATAGCTCTGGGATTGCCACCGCTCGATAATTCAGGTTTAAGTACAGATACTTCTGCTTTTGAATTTTGTAAAAGGTTGATAGAGAATAGCAATAGTAATAAATAAGAACATGCTTATGTACGATGTGATAGGCGATATACATGGCTATGCCAACAAACTTGTTTCTTTATTAGAAAAGCTGGGTTATACCATTCAAAATGGTAGTTATTGTCATCATAGCAGAAAGGTAATTTTTCTTGGCGATTACATCGATCGTGGGCCACAAATACGGGAAACACTGGATATTGTACGAAAAATGGTTGATCAGGGTAATGCCATAGCACTTATGGGTAATCACGAATATAATGCAATATGTTTTCATACACCCCAAAAGGATGGTGGCTATCTTCGGGAACATTCAATCAAAAATATTCACCAGCACTATGAAACGCTAAAGCAGTTTAAAAACAAACAAAACGAGTATAATGATTATATAAGCTGGTTTAAAACACTACCTCTGTTTTTCGAATCTGATGAGTTTAGAGCAGTGCATGCTTGTTGGGATTATGAATCCATTGCTTTTTTAAAAAAGAGTTTAAAAGGAAATATGTTAGATGAGCAATTTATTATTGATTCATGTCAACAAGATAATCAGGCAAATAAAGCTATAGAGATAGTGCTAAAAGGGAAGGAAATATCTATTCCGCGGCGCATGTCATTTATGGATAAAGACGGTACTTGGCGCAATGAAATAAGGATTAAGTGGTGGTTGAATCCTACTACTACCACTTTTCGAAAACTAAGTGTAATACCATTGGATAATTTACCCGATCAACAATTAGATCCTTCTTTTTTGAATTCATTAGATTATTATTTATTTGAAGATAAACCTGTGTTTTTCGGACATTACTGGTTAACGGATCATGTTGAAATACAACAACAAAATATATGTTGTTTGGATTACAGTGTGGCTAAAGGAGGAAAGTTGGCAGCCTATCGTAGTAAATTTGATAGGCAATTATCAAATGCTAATTTAGTGGCTGTCTAACCCTAAAAGTGAAACGATTATGAACCAAACAACTATTGCAATTAGTGAGTTATTACTGTCTAATCACAAGTCAAAAAATAACATTGTATCCATTATTTTGGAATATGCTATTCTTAAACAAAAACTCGACGTGGTTAATAATCAGTCGTGGTATTTTAAAAATGGGATTGAATCGAATAAGAAAAAATTAAAAAGCCTTGAAACGTCTTATATAAATTTTCAGAACTATTATAATTCCCATACCCAGGATGATTTAATATTAATCAGATCGAAAAAAAAGGAAATTAAAGACCATTGGGAACAAAATCCTGAGTTGAATATGATCGCACGTATATATCTCAATTCTGTGATTAGGAATATCAATAAATTAAATGACCTAATTCTCATTAAAAAACGCATTCCTCAATTATATAGCCTGAACGAACATATGCAAAATACCGCTCAACTTGAGTTATTGATGAATATGTAATGGTGGACAATAGTATGTTATAAAAGTAAGGTGCTTTGAAGCGTTAATATTAAATAAAATAGCCTCTAGTTAATACTAATGGATTGATTACTTTGTGTCTGCGAATATTGATTATTCTGGCACTTTCTCATATTGTTATCACTAATAGTATATAGTTGATTCTGACTTCAACAATCATAGATTAGGCTAAAATTGTTACCTCATATCTGCTCATTTTTGTATAAATAAAACGATAAAAAAATGAAACGAACTAAAGTTGCTTTAATAACAGGTGGAAGTAGAGGATTAGGTAAAGATATGGCCATCAACATTGCCAAAAAAGGGATTCATGTTATTCTTACATATCACTCTAATCAATCTGCAGCAGAAGAGGTTGTAACCACCATTAAGAATATTGGACAGAAAGCCAGGGCATTTCAATTAGACACGGCCAATATCAAGGGATTTGAAGATTTTTTTAATCAACTAAGTACTTATCTCAAACAGGAAAATGGACATCCAAATTTTGATTTGCTGATAAATAATGCTGGTTCAGGTATTTACCAATCTTTTTTAGAAACCACTGAAGAGCAGTTGGATGAAATGTTCAACATTCATTTTAAAGGTGTTTATTTTCTTACACAGAGGGCATTGACTTATATGAACGATGGCAGCAGAATTATTAATATTTCATCAGGTTTGGCCCGGTTTACATTTCCAAACTCTTCAGCTTATGCTTCTATGAAAGGAGCAGTTGAAGTTTTTACCCGATATTTGGCGAAGGAATTAGGACATAAGGGTATTACGGCCAATGTTGTTGCACCTGGAGCTATTGCAACCGATTTTGGTGGTGGTGACACAAAAAATAATGCGCAAAAAAGGAAAGTGTTAACCGGTATTACACCCTTGGGACGCGTTGGGCAACCCGAAGATATAGGAAGTGTGGTTGCTTTTTTATGCTCTGCTGATGCCCAATGGATAAATGGACAACGCATAGAGGTTTCAGGGGGCGCTTTGTTGTAAATTACTTATACCGATAGGTTAATGACCCGGGCGTTATATATGTTTTGCAATAACGTTGACATTAATCCATCGGCATAAAATGTAGTGCTCACTTTATTATCAAAATGGTATTATTCGGGAGTTCTCCCGCATTTCGCGGGACAGGCTATCTGACCATTGAAATATATTAGAGTATATGAAAAACATCAGGATACAAAAAGTCGAAACCATATCTCAGTTTCATCAACTTAGAGGATTGCAGGCCCCTGACCATCCATTAATTAGTCTGGTAGATTACAGTTTAATAAAACATACCCCAGAAAACAGCAAGATAAGCTGGTTACAGAATTATTATACCATCGGATTAAAAAGGAATATTACAGGAAAATACCGATACGGACAAAAATCGTATGACTTTGATAATGGCTTGATGTCCTTTTTTGCTCCCAATCAAATTTTGCATATTGAGTATGTTGAAAATGAAAAAAGCAAAGAACCATCCGGATGGCTTTTGCTTATTCATCCTGATTTTCTTTTGGGTACGTCTTTGGCTGGCAAGATAAAGGGGTATGAATTTTTTAATTATGCCATTAACGAGTCGCTGTTTTTGTCTGCTAAGGAAGAAAAGGTAATACTGGATATATTTAAGAAAATTGAAGATGAATACCAATCTAATATCGATGCTTTCAGTCAAAATATTATTGTTTCACATATTGAATTATTGCTCAATTATTCACAACGATTTTACCAACGGCAGTTTATTACGCGTAAAAAAAACAACCACGAAATTTTAGTCAGGTTAGAAACTTTGTTAGCTGAATTGTTTCATACAGATTATACGATAAACCAGGGCCTACCATCGGTTCAATATGTATCCGAACAATTAAATTTATCACCAACTTATTTAAGTTGTTTGCTGAAAAACTTAACAGGGCAATCAACGCAACAACTAATTCATGAAAAGCTGATTGAAAAAGCAAAGGAGAAATTAACGAGCACTCAATTAACAATCAGTGAAATAGCTTTTGAATTAGGGTTTGAACATTCTCAATCTTTTAGTAAACTATTTAAATTAAAAACAAATTATTCTCCATCGGAATTTAGAGAGTCATGTAATTAAACCAAATACTAGTGCTGGGCATTCCTTGAATAGAACATATGGTGCTTAAAACATACATATTTCTACCCTATTTTTTATGATGACTATAGTTTAAAGTCTTTGTTTTTAAATGTTTCCCTAGGGCTTAAAATAAAATCTGTATCATAGTGTGCTACTATGATACAGATAAAAAAACGCAAAATTAACTATTATAATGCACTGCTATACGGGTCAATTGTCCAACAATTTTTAAAGAGTCTTTCATCGATAACTTAGACCCATCCATATGTACCCATCTTTTTAAAGGTTGTTCGCAAATGAGCTGACTCACTTTATCTCTGCCATAATATTTACGCATACGTAAAAATATTTCAACATCGAAAAGCCAACGGGTTAAAAACTTCTTGTTAAACATATTTAATGCGATTTCTCGAGTCATAATTTTAGCCCCACACTGTGTATCTTTAAAACCCATTCCTAAAATACGTTGTATAATCATATTTATGCTCATGCTTATTAATTTTCGAGCAGATTCTTTTGATATATTTGCGCCCATTCTATCAATGCGTGAACCACTTACGATTTGATATTCCGAGTCCTGCAAGGTATTTACCAGGGCATTAAAATCTGAAAAATTAGTAGACAGGTCTGCATCCAAATATCCAATATAATCGAATTCGGGGTTTTCACTTAAATAAAGAACACCTTGCCGGACAGCTTCAGCTTTGCCTCCATTTTTTTTACAATTATAAATGCTAATAATATCTTCATTTCCCTTTCTTAGATTCTTTAACACCTCTAAAGTATTATCAGTACTACCATCATTTACAAAACACAAATGATAACCCGGATGATTAACTGCAAAATTGGCGAATTCACTACCTAATAATCGGTCAGCTTCATTATAACAAGGAATCACTACACCAACACAATGTTTTTGAATAACGGGTGCATTTTTGTGCTCCTTAGGTTCTTGGGGATGAGGTTTATTTCCGAATATTCTTTTCACACGTGCTGCAATTTCATTTAAGCTAAGGGGTTTTTTCATATAATCATTAATCCCCAAATTAAAACTATCTAAGATGGTTGCTTCATTAATATTTCCTGATAAAACTAATATGGGTGTTTCTGATTTTTTATCAATACGAATGTGCTTAATTACATCTAAACCTGAAACACCATGCATATTTATATCTACAATAACCAGATCCGGGTTTATTTTATCAAACAATTCAATTCCATAGCTACCAATGTTTGCAGTAGTTACATCATAACCTAATTCTGTGAATTTCTTTTCAAGGGACATTAATATTAGCTCCTGATCATCTATTGTTAAAATTTTCATGACAATTAAATATTGATTAATAATGCGTTTATTTTTAATCAAATGTAATAGCAGTGACTTAGAATAATTGAGCAGTGTAGATTAACGGTAATTAAGTGTAGTTAACAGGATATAAACTTTCGATGTAATATTTAATACTATCATTCATAATTATTTTATCTTTATAAGCACTAAGCCTAATAAAACGCATGGATAAGAAGCGATCTTTATTATATCTTTCTCTTTTAACAGCATTAGCTTTTCATGGCTCAGGACTGTTTTTTACCTTAGAATACACCTACGATGCTTTGATTCATTTATTTTTTGCCGATCATTATGCCACTGATTGGTTTTCTCCATGGGAGGCACGCTGGTACACAGGCTTTAACGTACAATCCTACCCTCCTCTTGTGCATCAAACCATTGGTTTACTTTCGCATATTGCAGGATTAAAATTTGGGCTCTATAGTGTTGCTCTCATTGCCATCATTCTTTTCATTACAGGAGTCTATCGTTTTTCATTATTATTAACAGGAAATTATACTGTTGCTGGCTATGCCACTGTAATGGCTGTTTTTTCAACTACTTTTATTGAAACACTGCATATTTTTGGCCAATTACCGAGTATTGTTGGCTTATCGGTATTATTACATTCGTTACCTGAAATATATTTATGGATTAAAACAGGGACCTTAAAAACATTTTTTACTTCCATTTCGCTTATTGCCGTAACTGTAACTTCACATCATGTTACTCCAATTTTTGGTATGATATTTTTTATTCTCCCTATAATAGGAATGGCTGTAATGGACAAGGCTAGAGATTATGTTAGCTGTAATAAAGAACTCACTATAATGATATTTTGGAAGGCCTTTACAAAAACCTTTAAACGTATGGTTGTTTTTGGTGCTTCATCTTTGTTTCTAATTGTTTTTTGCATTCTACCTTATTGGATAAATACAAAAAACAACCCGATCACACAAGTTCCAATACCACATGGATCCAGAGATAATTTTTTAGAAGTAACATCATCGGGATTGGTTTTCTTTTTTATTCCCTGGGGTATCCTATTGTTTATAATGCCATACTTATTTTATCGTTTTTATAGTAAACGCTACATTTTTATAGGCTTATCCTTATCCTTATTAACCCTGTTAGGCACAGGAGGAACAACCTCTTTGCCATTAAAAATTTTAGGTGAAAACGCATTTAATATACTTACCTTAGATAGATTTACGCTTTGGGCGACTATTATTGTCATTCCAATTTTTGGCGAATTTATATACCGTTTAGCAGATGGAGATTTAAAACTACTATTACAGCATAAATTGGGGAGTGTATACCATAGAATTATTGGTGCTTTTTTAGCAATAGGTCTGCTTTTTATGGTTGTATTTACTATGAGCTTAGGATATTTTAGACCCTTTCAACCTGCTCAAATAAATATGTTGCCAGTCATTAACTTTTTAAATGAAGATCAGCATGATAATTGGCGGTATTTGACCTTAGGCTTTGGCGACCAGATGGCTTGGCTGGCAGCTCAATCCAAGGCTTTAACGGTAGATGGCAACTACCATTCAGCCCGGCGTTTACCCGAACTTACATCAAGAGCAGTAGAAAGGTTAGAAAATTCTAAATTTCGTGGTATTGAAGGCTTAGGTTCTTTACAACAGTTTTTAACCGTACCCGACAAATACCATTTAAAGTATATATTTTCTAACGATAAGTTTTATGATCCACTCTTGTATTTTTGCGGTTGGCAGCGGGTTAGTCGCTTGGATAATGGTATAATGGTATGGGAAAAATTAAATATAAAGCCCTTACCTTCTGTTTTACCCAAAGACAAGAGTTCCCGTTTTTTAAATTTATTATGGGGAATAGTTCCTTTGTTAACTGTTATTATTGCTTTTATTTTAAATATTCAACTTCGTTGGATAAATATATTACGCGGTAAACAAATAACCACTCCTGCTTATTTAAAATATAAAGCTACATTAAATAAATTTCCCCTGCCTTTGGTGATAATCAATCATTTTTGGGCTTTGCTTATTATGATAGCTATTACCTGGGGATGTTACCAGTTTTATGTTTTTAATGATGATCAAAAAACACCGGTAAATGTTGTTAAATCGTATTATGATGCATTGGATTTTAAACGCTTTGAGGCAGCTTACGAATTAATAGACCCTAATAAAAAAGTAGAAATATCTCAGTTCATGAGACAGATATCTGTAACTGATGGTATTTTAAGTTCCTATGCCAAGTTAGATTCCATATCATGTACTCTTATCAATCAATCCGAAGACAAAGCTATTGTAAAAGCTACCGCATCCTGGGTAACACCCTTAGAGCGCATAAATAGAACCTATAGACACGAATTAATTAAATTAGATAATAAATGGTACATAGCGCCTTCTGAATTTAATAATGAGATACCGCCTGACCAACTTGTTAGTTTTTCTAATGTAGGATTTCATAATCATGGACGACGGAATATATCTACGCAGCAAACTAATCATGAAGATGTATTAACACAACCTGTGTTGGAAATACTATCGGCCTGTCTCGTTGAACGAGATGGACAGTATTCAATTATTGGAAGAATTCAAAATGTAGATTACGTGCCTGCAGATGTTAGCATTACTGCTACCCTTTACAACGATAATGGAAATGAATTGGCCCAATATAATGCCATGTACTACCTCAAACATAAACTTATGCCAAAGGAAACCAGTGTATTCAGGGTTGACTTTGAAGGAGTAGCCTGGTCTGATAACCATGAGACTAAGCCAGCTACTTTTAATCCAGGAGAGTTTACACAGAAAAAACTAAAAGGTTCTCCTGCTAAATTTAATTTGCAATGTGCGGGTAACGTTGCTACCAAGGATTTATACAAAGGCTTACATCTTCAGAGTATCCAATATGAAGAAAATACTTTTAACGGAACCCTATTTAATTCTGGTGTACAAGAAGTAACAATTCCTCAATTATTAATATCATATTATAATAAAAAACAAGAGATGATATGGGTAGATCATTTATTTTTAGAAGAAGGAGTTAGAGTTCAACGTCAACAGGCATTTACCTATCGGCCTTTGAACTTAAATAATATTAAAGTAGTTAATAACAGTATGGAATTCTGTTTTGTAAATGGTTTTGCCAATGAAGAAATTAGCGCTAAGTATTTTCCCTCCAGAATAAATAACGAAAACAAACAATTACAAGTCATTGAAGGGGATGGTTTTGAGTTTGTTAAATTTGAGATTAACAACTATATCGGAAACCCAAAATAAACAGAATAATAAAGCTCAGTAATAAATGAAATATTGCCTATACATATGGTTGTTACTCACTTTATTTACGTCGTGTAAACACAAGGTGGAGATAAATTCACCTGTTAATACTGAGGTGGTATTACTAAGTACAAAAACCAATTTTTTAGTAGGTGATTCCATGTCTCTTGATTTTAAATACGCAGGATTATCACTTCCTAAGTTATCCCTTACAAGTACCTTTGGAACCAGCTTATTATCCCCTCTAAAAAAAAATGACAGCATATCTTTTCTTTTACCGGAAAACATTAAACAACAAGCAGGGTGTTGTCACTGGAGTTTATTTGTTAAACAAAAAAGTTTATTGACAGGTGAAATTTATATAAAATCAAAGGAAGAAAAACACCCAATCATCGAAACATATTTGGGTCCTGTAAATATAGTTGCAGGCAGCACTGACTTTTCTATGTTAGTAGTTTCTCCAACCGATAAGTATGATAATCCTGTTCCCGATAATACTCCGGTAAATATTAAAACCTATTACAACAAACAACTCAGTAGTACCATAGTTAAAACAATAGACTTTATAGCCAGGGAAAAAATATACGCTCATAAAAACGAAGGGAAAATAGCCGTCACATCATCTTGTTACAAAACCAACAGCAAGGAATTAAGCACCGTAATATTACCTGTCTTGCCTGTTAATTTTAGTATCTCAGCTAAACGAAATCATGATTTTGCTGATGGGAATCAAATTGTAACGTTCACCAGCTCAATAATTAAAGATGCTTATGATAATACCATAAGCGATGGTACTTCAGTTACTTTTATCATTAAAGATACACAACATAATATCTTAAATGCTCAGGGTTTAACCATTGGAGGAATAGCCAAAGTAAATTTATTACATCCTACATGTGCCACAAACTGGGAAATAAGCGCTTATGTTTTTGGAGCTGCGGAAAGCAACACCCTTTCTCTGCGTTTTAAAAAAGCAGTAGATAATTTTGAAGTAAGCTATAATGCAGCAAATAGAACTTTTAACGTAGGTCCTATAAAAAGCTATATGCAACAATTATTACCTGATGGTATCCTGATTAAGCTTACAGTCTTTGACAAAAAAGGCCAATTGATACAACAATACTTTACTTCTTCTGATAATGGTTATGGCAACTTTGACATCTCAACACTCTTTATAGAAGAAGGAATATATACAGCACAAATCGAAGCTCTTGGCATAGAAAAAAACATTCAATTCTCAGTTTATGAATCAATCAGTCAATAAATATATATATAGAACACTTCTTATCCTTTCTTTTTTAGCCATTAATACGTTGGTTTTATTTGGCATTAGCTCAGTTTTGGCATACATGAATACGGGTGCTGAGAGAAGTTCGATTTTAAACCTAAATAATAAGCAAGCCAGTGTTTTTCATCCACAGGTAAAATGGGTAGTAGATAATTATGATGGAATAAGCATAGCAGAACAATCTTTACATCGGATTGAAAACGATTATTTAAGAGCCTGGCAAATACGACAAAATGCGCTTCTTAACAATACAACCAAGGGTATTGATATCTATTATACCAACAGTGCCAAACAAAAACTGATGGAGGTTGTAAAACTTAATACAGCGCAAAATATCACAATAAACAGTACCACTTTAAACCATCAATTATATCTCAAATTTTATAGTGCCGATGGTCGTTTGGTAGTATTTGATGATAAAAATGTACATCAGGTAAGCGAAATAAATGATAACCAAACAAGTCTAATTACTCAGCAGGAATTACACAATTATAAAGTAATGATGTTGTTAGAAGATGGATATTGGCGCATCAGACATATGCAGCTTAATAGTGTTGAACAACTCAGTCCCATTGACACTACAGCACAACTATATAAACCCATTAAAATAGAGAATATTAAAGGAACTAATTACTATCCTAAAAATAGCCCTTGGGATATGTTTGGAAATAACTTTAACGAATTACAACTCGATAAGGATTTACAACTTATGCAAGACATGGGATTAAATTCGGTGCGAATATTTTTACAATACCAGGATTTTGGGGGAGCTATTGTTAAACCCGAAAAACTAAAAAAATTAAAGGTATTTTTAGATTTAGCCTACCAACGTAAGATTTATTGTATTGTGACCCTATTCGATTTTTATGGTAATTATGATGTTACGGATTGGGTAATTACGCAAAAGCACGCCAAACAGATTGTCGAACATTTTAAAGATCATCCTGGGATTTTAGCCTGGGATATAAAAAATGAGCCCGATCTTGATTTTGCATCACGAGGTCAGGAAAGGGTTTTATCGTGGTTAGATAATATGGTTAGAAATATAAAAACATGGGACAATAATCATATGGTAACCATTGGATGGTCGAATACAGAATCGGCTCATCATTTATCGAATCAACTTGATATAGTTTCTTTTCATTACTATAAAAATTTAGAGCTGTTTAACCAAGATGTAAATGCACTAAAAAGTAAGGTAAAAGGAAAACAAATTGTACTCCAGGAATATGGTTATTCATCCTATAATGGTATTTGGAATGGTTTTTCTGGTTCAGAAGAAGATCAGGCGAATTATTACGCAAAGATTGAATCCTTAATTAACGAACAGGAATTACCCTATTTATTCTGGACTTTATACGATTTTAAAGAAGTACCTAATAGTGTGGTTGGCTGGCGACCATGGCGAAAAAAACCACAACGATTTTATGGGTGTTTCGATGCGAAAGGGAATAGGAAACCTGTTTATTTTAAGCTAATTACAAAATAGTTATGGAGTTTTTATTGTTCGTAATAATTAATAGTCATAGGTTCTGACTATAGACTAAGTTTTAGATTGCTGGACTTACCAAATGTGTTTTCATTTTCTTTCCTAAAGATTATTGCTCTGCTCGACATAGCTTAAACAAGCTTAGCTCTGTTCTCGCTTATCGCAATAATTTCTTATTAGATTATTGCTCTGCTTGACATAGCTTAAGCAAGCTTAGCTCTGTTCTCACTTATCGCAATAATTTTTTATTAGATTATTGCTCTGTTCGACATAGCTTAAACAAGTTTAGCTCTGTTCTCACTTATCGCAATAATTTCTTATTAGATTATTGCTCTGCTCGACATAGCTTAAGCAAGCTTAGTTCTGTTCTCGCTTATCGCAATAATTGTCCATAGGGACAAAAAAGGGAATAAAAAGCAGCACTCTACAACCCATTACACTGCAAAATCAGAAAAAGTCTGAAAGTGATACAATTACAAACATAAAATGAGCTTTTTAAAACTTTGGTGTCATGCCGATGTAATAATGATTGAGCTTTTCCTGTGAAACGCAGATAAAGCTCATCTCATTATACAATAGGTATCGCTCCTATGTTGCTCAAACAGCATCCTTTTTTAACTGATTATTGCAGCTATGGGTTCCGTCTGGGTTGCTGAGGCTGAGAATACAAACCCGGAGCCTTAAATACTACGTTGCAACATACATAATAGCAAATAAATACCAATGGCTCTTCCCTTTATCCCTGAAGATAAGTGGAAATACGCCGATTGCGGCGGGATGGGAATCATTATATATTCTCCTTTTTCCTTTTCCCTTTATCCTTGAAATCTGATTATTGCAGCTATGGGTTTCCAGTCTGCGTCGCTTAGGGTAACAGTTTAAACTCGAATGTGCAACTTTTAAATAGGTTTGTATTGCAACAATGATAATTTTGGATTGATTAAACTGCTTGTTTTTGTTTTTTCCATTCACTAATACTAAGTTCTCTAACTTGCTCACTACTTCCTTTTTGTAATGATTTAAATGCCTGCACATACCTACTAGCTACTTGCGACATAGGAATAGAACAAGCTGCTTTATAATTTGATTTACCTAAATCAATACGGTAATTATCATTCGTAATTATTTTTTCAATGGCCATAGATAATGAATTTGCATCTTCCGGTGCAAAAAATTCACCCCGGTATCCTTCTTCTTTGACCAATATACTCAAATCACCTAAATCGGGCAAAGCAACAGCTTTTCCGTAGCTGCCAGCCTGATGTAATACACCCGAACTTCCAGTGGTTGAAGTATAAGGGAATACTGCAACAGCACTTTCTTCAAATATTCGAGGGACATCTTCTTCGGCCACATATCCAGTAAATCTAATATTAGAAACGTGCTTATATTTTTGAGCTACACCATCTAAATAGCCTGGAGTATTAGGACTATCAGTACCAGCAATAACTATTTCAACTTCGTCATCACATCTTTTTCTAAGCTGCTCAACGGCTTCAATAAGCACTTCAATTTTTTTATACGTTCCAAACTTACCAAAAGCCATAATCTGCTTAGGTCCTTTCGGTAAGTTATAGGCAGGCTCAGGAGGTGTTTCGAACGAACCATGCGGTATAAGCCTTACATTATCTGTTTTGTATTTTGTTTTTAAGGTATGTACATATTTATCAATAGTTACAGCAACAATATCAGAAGCCAACACAAAACGGGTAAGCAAGGTGCCTATTCCATTATATATTTTCTGCAGGATCCAATTATTGGTAAAGCCAGCACTTTTTAAATCTACCTGCTCCAGGATATTATGCAATAACGAAATACATGGTATACCTTTTAACTTACAAACTAAAGGGAGCATCAATCCTAAAGCAGCTGGAATTTTTTTATCACCAAACTTTAAAAACTGTAAGTTTAAAAGAACCCCATCAGGTTTAACTTCTGTAATAACATTACTAATATTTAATACGTTTAAATAGTTATTAAAACTCCAACACTCCTTAACAGTAACCTTACAACCTTCTTTATTTAAATCTGGATGTTTAGCTCCATTTGTTTTATCACACAATAAAACAATTTCATCTACTTCTTTATCCATTTTTAAATGATTCAACAAATGGAATCCATATTCATTTAATGTTACTTTACTCGGTGGGTAAGCTGTTACGATGGCTAATTTCATGGCGTCTAATTTTTAGTTTATATTAATTTATTAATACAATTATCGCAGATTATCAGCGCTTTAACAGACGATTGTCGTTAAGAGGAAAGTAGGTGTCGATGAACGGTATTAGCTAAACGTTAAAACATAATAGCTGTAAATAAAAAATAGAGAACCAGGAAATTCCATAATATTATAATAGGTGCATAATGATTTATTTACATCAATATACCAATCAGGAAATATATCAGTATAAACATAAGATTACAGTATTATTGCAGAGTATTTCTAACCCAGATGAATTGCTATTGCGATTAGAAGATGATGTAAAAGAAATTACGTACAGGTTAAATATGAGCAGTCGATTAACGATGCATCAGAAGATTTAAGCTAGTGATTACACCCATTTATGTACACAGAAAAACACATTACAGGTGACCCATAAATATTGAAATATAAAGCACATTTTACCATGTTCCACCATTATAAAGAGCAAACAAATACATAAGATACCATTGGCATAAAATCACGGATAGTATCTGCAAAGATGACACTATCCGTAACTATATTAAATATTTGATTATTATGTTAATTCTACTTTTTGTTGCTAACATGAGAAATCATCGCAAAATAAGCCACCTGAAAAACCAACAAAGCCACCATGGCATAAATTTGCATATTTACTACTGTTTGTAAACTATTGTGAAACAACACGACTAAACCAACTTGTAGAAATCCAAAAACTGCGGAAATAATTACGGGCAAATATTTATCGAGAGATATATAATAATAAGCAAACACATTTGCCAAAGCAAACAATGAAGTTGCTACAGCATATTGCCATAACAAATTAGCCATAGACAGGTAAGCAGAGCCAAACATCATTTCTATAATGATAGTTGGAAATAAGTAGCACATACCAACAATTATAACAGCCAACACCAAAATATAAGCCATATACTTAAAAAGTATCGAAGCCGTTTCTTCGCCCTGCTTAGCTTTCTTCACTACTTTTGGTAAAAGTAACATTACAAACATCCAGGCTACAAAATACACCACCCTGCCTATTAACGATAAAGCAGCATACATACCAGCTTCCTCACTTTCAAAATAATGCTTTACCAATAATACATCGCTATTATTAATAACTATCTGAGTTAACTCATAACCTGCTGTAAGTAAAATGAAATTCAATATCCTCTTAGCATCAAGACCAGTTATTTTTTCGTGTTTTAATATTTCACTGGTTTTGTAATTAGAGGGGTACAAACCAAAAACCAGCGAACAAAGCATACCTATAGCAACAGCTAACGATGGAGCTAAACCACTAATGAGCAACAATGGAATTGTTAATAATAAACGTGACCACATTTCTGTTTGATAAGTAACAGAGAGATTCATAAACGACTGTTTGCCTTGTAACTCGCCCCTATTAACACTAATAAAAAAATACAATGGCACTCCTAATCCCATAATAACAAATACCCAGTGGGTTTCCATATTAAATATTTGCTGTAATAATTTAGAGGAAGCTATGATTCCCAATCCAATAGCTACACCAAAATAAGCAGCATACTTATACATTACATTTTTAAATACCTGCCATTGTTTACTTTCCAGAGTTACAGCAAACTTGGCCATGGCTAACTGAAAAGTCATTCCTAAAAAAGAAAGTACTAAAAGCAATGTAATAAGTAATGCGGCATCGGCAAAATCCTTGGGCCCCAGTATACGTCCCAATAATAAGTTATATATGTAATTGCCGGCATTAACAATTAATACACTTAGCATAAAGACTTGTTCACCTGATATTTTTCTTTTATAAATAGTTATAGTTTGCATGGTATTTTCTTAAACGTTTTAGGCAAATATGTTAGAAACAAGCATCTTTTTTTTGCAGTCTTCGATGAAAAAACATTTACTGTCGTTGAGAGGTAGCATTCGCACTTCGTATAAGTTAATCTACTGCATATCTTGTAAATGGAAATTTGAGGCTATGGGATAGGATGCATATCATCTAAAAACAAAAGACTTTAATTTCAATAAACCGAAAAATGCAAAACCATGAATAATTTGAAAATTAAAATACAGCAAGAGCAAACGGATATGTATATACAAATTAATATACGTGCGGGGATAATCATTAGTCTTTGGGTTCTTTTTAGTTTTTTAGGAATGGCACAAACGCCAGATATGACCCAAGGTTTTAAATATTTAGAAACCGGTAATGTTAAAGAAGGAGAATCTTTTTTTGCAAAAATTTTAGAGGTAAACCCTAACAATAAAACGGCTAAGATATGTTATGGTAGAGCTGTAGGTTTAAACGGAAGACCTGATGTAGCCACTCAATTATTTGCTAATTTATTGATTGTGTATCCTGATGATTTAGAGGTGCAACTCAACTATATTGAATCCATGTTATGGGGAAATAGATTTGATGAAGCCAAACCGTTGTATGAAACCTTGATTAAAAAATATCCTTATAACTTTAGTGCATTATTAGGTTATGCCAATACCCTAAGTAATTTAAAACAATACCAGGAAGCATTAAAATGGATTAATAAAGCTATTAATATTGAGCCTTCAAATATTAACGCTAAAATATCGCGTAAGTATATTACATTAGGATATGCTAATAGCTTTATTCCTGCTCAGGAATATGGTAAAGCAAGTAGTATTTTACACCAGGTATTTAATGATTTTCCAGAAGATAAGGATGTACTATTAAATTTATCGAACCTTTACTTAATTGCACAAGAAACAGATAGTGCTCTAATTATTTATGAAAAACTGGCCACATCTGCAATAGACTCGGTTAAGTCTTTAATAGGGATTAGCCTTGTTCATCATATCTCGGCAAACAATAAGGAAGCACTAAATATAGCTCATCTTGCTCACAAAAAAGCACAAGCTACAAATGATACTGTGGTAGAAAAATTAGCCCTCGAGAGATTAACGCAAGCCTACATCTGGAATAAAAAATACAAGATAGCTGATGCAACTATCGACAGTATACAAAACCAATACGGAAATCAAAACTGGGTGCTCGCACTAAATGCAACCCTGGGAATGTATCGAAGCGATTTTAAAGAAAGCTTAATGAATTACAATGCCATATTAGCTAATGATAGTAGCTCTTTTGATGGAAATTTAGGAAAAGCTAATGCTCTTTTTGCCAATGCTCAGATTGAGGAGGCTTATGGTGCGGCATATAAAACTCTTGAGTATTACAATCAACAAAAAGATGCACTAGGTTTTATTAAAAAACTTAATGATGCCCACAATGTAAATTTATATCAAAAGGGTTCTTATACTTCTGATAATGGCGACAATAAAGCATTTATTAGTCAAAGTAAAATAACAGTACCGTTTTCGGGAAAGTTATCTACTTATGTTTCCTATACATATAGTAATAAAAGCAATACAACCACCAACTCATCAGCTAATTCAGATGCTTTAAATATTGGGCTTTCTTACCTGTTTTCAGCAAAGGTAAAACTTGATGCCTGGGCAGGATTATACAGATCGAAAACCGATGAAGCTCATTATACTCAACCAGAGTTGGAGATAAATTGGTTATTGAAACCTTATAAACTGCAAGATTTATCTCTTGCTTATTCACGTGAACTCCAAAAATTTAATGCTGACTTAATTGGTGAGGAACTTATCATGAATCATTATAAAATGACTTATAATATGGGCACTAATATTAACTTAGGTTGGTATACGCAAATGATGTACACCACACAAAATGATGAAAACAAACGTAAGCTTTTATTTAGTTCGATATATTATAATTTAATGAGTAAACCTTTACTTAAAACGGGTATTAATTATCAATACTTATCGTTTAAAAATATGGTGCCATCCACTTACTTTAGCCCAGGTGTTTACAAAGCTCTTGAAATATTCTTTGACTCTCGTGGAAATTTATTTCCTAACACAAAGTATGTTAGTAGTTTTGCAACAGGTTTTCAAAAGGTTGAACAAGATGACTTAAGCTCCTTATTTAGAGCCGAAGTCAGGTTAGAGCAAAAAATACATCCACGTTTAACTGCTGAGATTTATGGTTTATATAGTAATGTAGCTTCAGCTACAGCAGCAGGCTTTCAATTTACAGATATAGGTTTTACTATAAGATGGATGATTACTGAAAAACCTTTATTTTTTAAAAAGCTAAAGTAGATTTAACCGCCTCATTAATTCAGGTCTGTTAGCTCTACTAATGGGGATTACATTTTTTTCTATTAACACACTATTATCTTCAATATCTATAATTTTAGAAAGATTAATAACGTAAGCCCTGTGTACTTTTAAAAAGATAGAATCAGGAAGTTTTTCATTCATTTTTTTGAGGGTAGAATGTACTATGTAGTTTTCTTTAGTAGTTTTAACTTCAATATAATCACCTCTGGCCTCAACAAGCATAATATCATCGTATTTAAGTTTTATCAATCTACGATCAATATTAATAAACAGCTCACCTTCAATGGGCGTACTCGGCTCCATCTCTGGCTTAGGAGAACTGTTGTTCATTATTTTTTCAATTTTCCGAATTGATTTTTCAAAGCGCTCAAAACTAATTGGTTTTACTAAATAATCAACAATAGTATCGTATTGATATGCTTCAATGGCAAATTTTGTATCGGAAGTAGTTAGTACTATTTTAGGCTCATGTTTTAATGTTTGAATAAAATCTGCACCAGTAAAATCAGGCATATGTAAATCTAAAAATATGATATCCACCATATCTTTATTTAAGAATTTAATTGCATCCAAAGCGTTTGAAAACTCTGCGATAACATCGAGGTTAGGAATTTTAGAACACAGTTGACGAATTACAGCACGTGCGGAATCTTCATCATCAATAATAATACAATTCATAAAATTACAGGTTTTTTAAGTACGATTCTATGGCATTAAGTATTTTACTGTACTCTGCCAACAAATCCGTTTGGTTGTTAATAAGTTCTTCTTCAAACTTAACAGCAACAGCATAACTTTGCTTTAAGCCTAAGATATTAAATTTATGTTTTAGCTTATGCACCAATTGATGAGCATTTTCATAATCTTTGTTGTTTATACTATTTTCAAACTCCAGCTTTTCCTTAGGGAATTCACTCTTTAAAATTTCCATAAAATATTCCTCAAATGCTTTATCATCACCTGCGAGTTCTTTGATGTAACTTAAGTTTGGTTTTTCCATAGCTACGATTCTTTTTTAATAGTAAAATAAAAGTCGGTTCCTTCTCCTACTTTTGAATCTAAACATATTTGACCCTGATAAAGCTCTACTATCTTTTTTACAATAGACAATCCAATTCCTGTAGATCGCTCATTATTACCAATGGATTGAAAAATATCAAATATCTTATTATGATATTCTTCGGGTATACCAATACCATTATCCTTAATTCTAAAAGTCCAGTAGGTATCATCTTCGCGGCTACTAATTTCAATCACACCTTCAGGTTTATCGATATTAACCGCTGCATTACTCATTATATTTTGAAATAATTGATGTATTTTGGTTGTATCGGCTATAATTTTAGGTAAAGGTGTTGGAACTACTATTTTAACATGCTCGGGTAAATACATCATTTCAGAAATTTCAGCAACCACTTTATTAATATCAACCTGTACCTTTTCTAAGCGGTCACTCTGGATACTTGAATATTGAAGTATGCCATTTATTAATTTATCCATTCCTTCAATTTTATCTTGCATTAATTTCAGATTATTTACTCCATTTTCATCCAGCTGCTCTCTATAATCTTCATCTAACCAAGTAACCAAAGCACTTAAACTACGCAAGGGCGATTTTAAATCGTGCGAAACAATGTGAGCATATTCCTCCAGGCTTGTATTTCTTTCTTCTAAAGTTTTAAGCAACTGTTCCTTTTGCAACTCAAGTTGTTTCTTTAAAGTGATATCTAAATGAATTCCAATTGTTCCAATAACTTTACCTCCTTCATCATATCTGGGTGCACCACTTATTAACCAATAGCGCTTTTCTCCATTTTTATTTTTTACTTGAATTTCATATGAGTCAGAGATATGGTGTAAACGAGACTGACTTTTATTAGCAAGCAAATCTTTATCTTGTACCTGAAGAATATCTACCCCTTTACGCCCCAAAAGTTCCTCTTCGGAATATCCACTCATTTGGCAAAAACTGCTGTTAACCAACTGGATATGATCTTCCAAATCAACCTCAATTAAACCCAGGTTCATGTTTGCAATAATGCTACTGTATTTGTCTTTCTGAATTTCTAAATTACGTTTATAATTGGCCTGAATAGATATGTCATTATAAATCCACATATGCCCGCTATAACCTTTGTGCGTATAGATAGGAACAAAATCACGTTCGTAAACTCTGTTTTCGGTAAGTTCTATCGTTTCACTCAATACCGCTTTTTTATTTTGTATAATGTTGTTGGTATTTAACAAAAAGTCCTCTGGATCTTTAAATACTTTTTTATACCTATTCAATAATCCATCGCAGGTATTGCCTATTAAATCATCTGGTTCAAGTCCACAATCTAACATATCGCAAAATATTTGATTGGTCAGCGCCACTTTGCCATTATCATCCTCTAACAGCACTCCTAAATGTAAATTAGAAATCAAATTTGAGAGTCGGCTTTCAGATGCAATAATTTGTTCCTCTATTTTTCGTTGCTGGGTTATATCTTCAATTATAGCAACCTGATAATCAACCGTGCCCTTTGCTGTTTTTACTGCACTTACAGAAGTACGAGCTAACAATACATCTCCATTTTTTTTGATATAATGCTTAACAATTGAAAACTGGTCTATCTCTCCTGCATTCATTTGTTCCATCAATTTTAAGGATTCATCCACATCATCGGGTAATGATATTTCCTGCACCATTAATGCTTTGAACTCACGTTCACTATATCCCAACAAATTTTGTATGGCAATATTAGCTCGTATTATTTTTCCTTTATCTGTTAAAACGATTCCTAAAGGTGAGTTATTTACAATAATATCAAGTTGCGTTCTTTTTTCTGCCAGCAGTTTTTTAATTCCTTCTTCTTGGGTTATATCGCGCATAATTCCTTGCGCGGCAATTGGATTTTTTTTCTTATCGTAAATAATACTGGCATTAAGCTGGATGCTTTTTTTTAAGTTCTCTTTAGTAAGCACTCTTGCTCTAAAATTCTTAATAATGCCAACAGTAATAAGTTGTTCGAGGATTTGATCGGTGTATTCTAAGTACTCTTCATGTACTATTGACTTTAAATTAATACCTTCCTTTTTATAATCATAACCCAACATATTTATAGCTGCCTCATTCATCTTGATGAAATTACCTTTCAGGTCAAAGACAATGTATGGATCAATGATATTTATAAAAACACCTTCAAGCTCTGATGTTTTTTCAGTAAGGAGCTCTTCAAGGCGAGAATTAGTTTCCTTTAACCGAAGTGTGGTGTCGTATAGTTCCTTCGATTTTTCTTCCAGGATTTTTTCGGCTTGTTTTCGCGCTTGCTTTTGTCTTTCTAAACTCCTTTTTAATATTTCAATTTGCTTATTATCCATTTTGGACAATATCAAATTTAACCTCTGTGCCATCCTGACTTAGGAGCTCGTACTGAATAGTTGGGGTTTTTCCAAATTCAATAAATGCTTGCTCCAATAAACCCTGAGCTAATTTATACAAGCCTCTGCCCGACTCATACACCAATGTAATAGTCTCATCGCTTTTATGCATCACTTTAAAAAAAGGTAATTTAGCGTCAGGATATAATTTTTTAACGTGCACATGAATATGGTCTTCAATAGAATTTACTAAGTTCAATGGATCCGTATACATTTTAATCACTTCTGGATGAGCTTTTTTAAGGCTATTAAATAAAAATTTACCAAAAGCATATAATAAATTATTAACAGGTATATTTACTTGCTTACTTAGCTGTGTAACTAATGTCTGCATTTCAGCAAAACTGTAGGTTCCAATAGAAGTATAAATACCATTGGATGGAAGATTTGATGATTCAATGATATTATCCATTACTTCCAAACCAAATTCTTCTTCTACCATTTCTAAGAATTCAGTAAAAACAATTCCCTTCATAATTATTTGTTTAAGGTTAGGATTCTGCTTTTCTTAATTAAACGATATAATCATATATTAAAAAAAGGGTTTGTAATTTCGCAAATAAAAACAACATTAACAATATACCGCGGCTAATAATTAGGCCTTAACCAACTCATTCATATCCCAATATTCAAATATTTTTCTGAGGTTATTTTCATAGTCGTTGTACTTTAAAGGCTTAATCACATACCCAGCAATACCAATGCGATAACACTCCAGTAAGTCCTTTCTGTTCTCGGATGTTGTTAAAATAATAGTAGGCAAAAATTTTAAGTTATCATCGGCCTTAAGAATACCTAAGAATTCGATACCACTCATCCGAGGCATATTTAAATCTAATAATATAATATCGGGAAGTACATCTGTATTTCTTAAATAATTTAATGCTTCTTCACCATTTTTAGCTTCTGTAATATTTAAATTCATATTCAGCTTAGAAACTGTTCGTTTCATTTTCATGGTTTCGATGTTATCGTCTTCAATGAATAATATATTCATGTTGGTTATTTTTATGGATGAATATTTATATTATTTCTCTCAAAATTTACTATAAAACAATTAAAAAATGAAATTCATATAGTTAGTAATGGCTTATAAAAGGCAATTTGATTGGGACTGAGTTTATTTTCCTTCCAATCTATTACGTTTCACAGCAACACTTCCCTGTCGCCTAACGGTTAAAGAGAAGTGTTGTTTACAAGCATAATTGTTGTAATTATAGCTTCCTGTATGGTTTTAAACTCCAATATGTATTTAAAAATCTATTGCGCATCTAAACTGATTCAAAACAAGTCACTTCGTTGCTTTATCTAAGCCCACCAGAGCCATGGCTTATGCCCCGTTGTACTAAAGCCTTGTTTTATGGCATTTTTAATGCTTATCACGAAGCTCTAACATATAATCCGGTTTAACTTATAGTGAATGCTATCTCTTTATTACAGATTGAGTCGACAATACTTCATTTTGATCATTACTTAAACGC
>JBFHEL010000012.1:0-25389 GCA_041584155.1 Saccharicrinis sp. | reverse complement strand
TTAAATCCGGGAAGCACACTTGCTTTTGAAGGTGAAGTTTTTTCGGTTGATGATGCCCGTAAGCTCTCAAAAAAATTCAAGCATTATGGCATCTCTATAGACCCCCATCAAACCTTATTGGATAATATCTGGGAAGGTCGACCTCCTATTCCTGAAAATCAAATCATAATCCATGATCCTAAATATGCTGGATTAACCAGATTAGAAAAGATAGAAAAGATACGCAAGCAAATGCGACGCTATGATGCTTCGCATTATATTGTAACTGCACTTGATGAGATAGCCTGGACCATGAACCTGCGCGGAAATGATGTTGCATATAATCCGGTCTTTCATGCTTATCTGATTATTTCGCTGGATGCTGTATATTTATTTATTGATACACATAAAATTACAGCAACCATTGGCAAGGAGTTAGCCAAAGATGATATTTCCATTCATTTATACAGCGATATATTTACATGGATTAAAGAAATGCCTATAGAATCAGGAATACTTTTTGACTCATCCACCACCAATGCACAGATTTATTCTTTAATCCCTAAAGAGGTAATTAAAATTGAAAAAGACAGCATTGTCAGGGATCTAAAAGGCATTAAAAACAGCATTGAACAAGACGGATTTAGAAGAGCAATGATCAAAGATGGTGTTGCTATGGTTAAATTTCTACATTGGCTGGAAAAAATGGTTCCCCAGGGAGGGGTAACAGAGCTTTCTGCAGCCAAACAATTAAAAAACTTCAGGGCTGAAAACGACACCTTTATGGGAGAATCCTTTGCAACCATCTCTGCTTTTAATGAGCATGGAGCTATTTGCCATTATTCGGTTTCAGAGGAAAGCTCTATTGAGTTGACACCCGATAATTTTTATTTGGTTGATTCGGGAGGTCAATATCTTGAAGGAACAACAGATATCACCAGAACCATACATCTGGGGACTCCTACAACACAACAAAAAATCGATTTCACAATGGTTTTAAAAGGTAATATCTCCTTAGACAGCGCCTGTTTTCCTGTAGGAACGAGAGGTGTACATCTGGACATATTAGCACGCAAAGCCCTTTGGTCAAAAGGATTGAACTACGGACACGGAACTGGTCACGGGGTTGGGTGTTTTTTAAATGTGCATGAAGGACCACAGGCCATCCGATCCAATGATAATGGAGTTGCTTTTACAGAAGGAATGATTACCTCTAATGAGCCAGCTCTCTACAGAGAAGGAGAATATGGAATTAGAACCGAAAATTTAATTTTAACCGTCAAGGCAGATTCTACAGCTTTTGGTGAGTTTTTAAAATTTGAAACACTTACACTCTGCCCTATTGACTTAAATGCAATTGATAAATCACTGCTGAACTATGAAGAGATAAACTGGATGAATCAATATCATAAACAGGTATTCGATAAACTATCTCCACAACTCAATAGTGAATTAAAGGAGTGGTTAAAAGAAAAAACACAGTCTGTTTAATTTATAACCAAAAATTTAATTCTTTATTTGTTTAAACAACCTTATGCTATCTATCTGTATACCTGTATATAATGTCATTATTACCCCCTTAATAGAGGAATTGGTTCAGCAAGGTATTCAAAACTCCATTACCCTGGAAATACTGGTATACGATGATGGATCTGGCGCTGAGATTAAAAATACAAACAGACAAATAAGTAGTTTAAAGGATGTAACTTATTTTGAACTCACTCAAAATTTAGGAAGTGCAGCCATAAGAAATAAACTAGCTGCTGATGCTTTATACAGCAATATTTTATTTATTGACAGTGATTCCGGATTATATCCTGACTATTTAAAAAAATATATTCCCTGGGTCAACAGCGAAGAATTAATTGTTTATGGAGGCCGGGTTCATCCCAAAATATTGCCTTCAAAAGAGAAATCATTAAGGTGGAAAGTTGGCAAAAAGAAAGAAGATCATTCTGCTCACTTTCGACAAAAAGTGCCCAATAAAAGCTTTATGTCCAATAATTTTTTGGTGAAAAAAGAGCTTTTTAGCAGAATTACCTTTGATGAAACCATTGCACGCTCTGGACATGAAGACACGATGTTTGGCATAGAACTTGAGAAGAATGGCATCAGGATAATTCATATCAACAACCCTGTTGTGCATTTAGGTTTAGAAGATAATCAGGAGTTTATATTAAAAACAGAGCAAAGATTAAATACCTTACATTACCTTGAAAGCATACATTATAACAATAATTTATTGTATAAAAGAATTACCATACTCAGATACGTAAAAATGGTAAGAAAACTTAGGTTAATGGGCATCGTCAGTACCCTGTTTAGGCTAAGTAAAAATGACCTGATTAAATGCTTACTCTTAAAAAATCCAAGCATGTTAATTTATGATTTTTACAAACTAGGATATTATACAAGTTTATTAAAAACCAAACAATAAATGACACACAAAACATTAATAGCCATAATCTTTCTTTTGGTGTTTAATTTATTTAATACCAAGGCTCAGGGATATAAGATTGATGTCACCATTCATGGATGGCAGGACACGACTTTAATTTTAGGCCATTATTTTAATAAAAAAATGCTGGTTAACGATACCATTCTGATCGATGAGAAAGGAAGAGGTCAATTTGAGGGCGAAGAACCCTTACCGGGAGGCGTATATATTATTTATATGCCCGATCAAAAATATTTTGATATCATCATAGATGAACAACAGCACTTTTCTATTGAAGCAAACAAAGACGAGCCTGTACAATCCTTGGTTATTAAGGGTAATGATCAGGAAAAAGCTTTTAACAAGTACCAAAGATATATAACTGACCAACAAAAAACAGCCAATACTATTCAGGGCAAGTTAAAAGAGAATACCGATGAAAAATCCGATTCGATAGAAATTTGGAAATCACAATTGAGCGAAATAACGCAAAACGTTAATTCCTATTGGGATAAGATTATTGATAATCACCAGGGTACATTCTTATCTTCTTTTATTAAAGCCATGCGCGAAATAAAACTACCCGACTTTGAACAGGATAACACACCTGACTCCATCGTTCAATGGAAAAGATATGCTTATTTTAAAGAGCACTATTTCGACAATATCGATATGAATGATGACCGTCTTTTACGCACCCCATTCTTTACCAATAAACTGGAATCTTTTTTTACAAAAACAGTATTTCAAATACCCGATAGTATCATTAAGGAATCGATACGTGTGATTGAGATGGCCAAAGAAAACAAAGAGATGGAAAAATACCTTATCCAGTACACTTTTAATTCGGTTAACGAGAGCAAAATAATGGGAATGGATGCCGCCTTAGTAGCCTTAGCTGAAAAATATTATCTATCGGGTTACGCTGATTGGGTAGATGAAGAATTCCTTACTAAACTGGAAGATCGTGTAAATAAGATTAAACCTAATTTAATTGGCGGCCAGGCACCTGAATTAAAACTAATGACCCCGGATAATCATTACATTCGCCTAAGTGAGGTGTATGCTAACCTAACTATTCTTGTGTTTTGGGAACCTGACTGTGGACACTGTAAAAAAGAAATCCCCCTGTTAAAAGAAAAGGTTTTTGATACATATTTTGATAAGGGTGTTAAAGTTTTTGCGGTATACACCCAACACGAAAAAGAAGAGTGGACAGATTTTATAGCCGAAAAACAACTTGAAGAATTTATTAATGTGTGGGATCCCTATAACCAGAGTAAATTCAGAAATTTATACGATATATACAGCACACCATCTATTTATATACTGGATAAAGATAAAAAGATAATTGCTAAACGCATTAGTACAGAACAAATACCTGGTTTTATCGATCAGTATTTAAAAAACAATAAAACAAATGAATAACACGATATCAAAACTATTATCCTTTATGATACCGCTAAGTATCTTTTTTGTGGGATGCGAGGATTATGAAAAAGATATACCTGGACCGGAGATATACAGTGCTATGCCCGATGACGGATATGAAGTAATAGTTTATGACACATTAGAAATAGAACCTAAAATAACTTACGATTATAATTCGACATATTGCTGGATTTTAAACGGAGATACGGTTTCTACAGAACTTGATTTAGAGTTAATTCCAACAGAATTAACCTATTACGAATTTACTTTCTCAGTAGAAAACAGTAACGGAAGTGATACCACAGAATTCATTGTTCAATCGATGTACAACAATAACTTTCGTGACCTTGTTTTGGAAGATGATACTTTTTCTGTGTATAATAACAGTTCTGATTCTATCTTTTCTATTGAATTGTATTTCGAAAGTAGTGGCGATCCTTTCGACTCTGATTTCAATGGTCTTGTATATTCCAATCTATATGGTTCTGACTCCGACAATGACTATAACGAGATATATGGAGCATATGACGAATCTGATGACTATGAGTCTGGCATATTTGGTGTAATTTACCAAAATAACACAGATGAACCTGTATGTATCAGAACTGCTGATGGACAAAACCACCTATTCAGTAGCATGATGGTTAATAACACTTATTACAACTATGAAATCATATATTATGGTACAGATAGCACCAAAACATTTGGAGGCGATGACGGAACCGATAAGGATTGGTTTATACTTACCATAGATGGTTACGATAATACAGGTAATAAAAGCGGATCTTTAGACTATTACCTTGCAAATTACACTTATACCAGTGGTGCTGATGATTACATCATAAGCGATTGGTCAAAAGTTGATCTAAGTGATTTGGGCAAAGTATCTACTCTTAAATTAAGTCTTTCTTCTTCCGATGAAGAGGATGGCGTAATGCTTACTCCTGCCTATTTTTGTATCGATGAAATTAAAATTATTGAATAATGATTAGCTAAAGGTCATGCTTTACTGGCCTTTAGCATCATATACCAACATCAAATCATACTTTTCCTCATCTCCCTGAAAAATGATAGTAACATTTCCATCTTGAGATTAGCACTTGATATGCTATTCTGCTGAGTTATTAATGAAAAGAGTTAACAACTTGGTTAAGTCAACACTTAAGTCATTAAACAATGGGTATTGCTTCGGGAGGCAAAGGTTTTGTATTCAACACAAAAAGATCCCAATTACAGATAATAATTAGCATGAATTAGAGTGGCTTAATAATTCAAAATTTCACTCTTATTGAACACCTCTAATTTGTTCCGGATTTGACAATTTTCTTAACCACACAACTACCATCGAGCATCACTTTAATAAAAAACTCACCATTGGGAAAACCACTCAGATCAATTGACAAAGCAGAGCTGGGTTCCATTTGCACAATCGTTGTTTGTAAAACCCGGCCACTAACATCTATGATGCTATAATAATCAATATATTGATCCTGTACATCCAGATAAACAGTATTTGCGTTGATCACAGGATTAGGATATACAATAACTTCCTGCTCATCATCCGATGATACGATTTGTGTATCGCCATAAATAACCATGTCTGCCAATACATCTATCCATAAAGATTTATTTTCACCTCCAAATACCTCTGTTCCCAGTTGCCAGCTACCATTTTCCTTAAGCATCATTGTATTTACAACTTTAGAATTATCGCCTGCTGAGTGATAAACAGCAAAGCTATCAATAGAGGCTTGAGAATAATCTATCTCATAACCAACAAAAAAGGTACCCTCAACCTCTACCTCCTGATCAAACTCAATATAAGCTTCTTCATTCTCGGATAAGGTATTCAGTGCAATATCGCTTTCTCGTTTTACAATATTATCAGGCTCCGTATTTCCTTCCCAAATAATCAGATCAATAGTCTGTGTAGAAGACTTTACACTCTGCCCCGGCATGATATAAACTCCTTTAATCGAAGCCGATTGAATGCCTGTAAATTGTTCGGCATAAAGGGTTATTCCTAAGGAATTATGGCCACTGATATATCCATTTCCTCCATCATAATATTCTACTGCAGGATATTCTCCTGATTCAACGTTAGTAATACGTTCATAAGCTTCATCCTCATACGGATCATATCCATCCAGCGATAGTGTTCCACTATTTATAGGATCCAGCCACACTTCATACTGACAGCTATCTTCACTTCTGCTATCCCAGGCTTTATAAAACTGCACAAAAAAGTCGTTATAAGAAGATCCACAGGAAGCTAATCCTCCGGATAAAGTGCCCAATAGCTTGTAATCGGTATCAAAAAGACCACTCCCCGAAGAACCACCCTCAGTGGTTCCTGTTGTCCATTCCTCTACCTGCCAATGAAAATTATCTACCTGAGCATAAGGGTACAACGATGAATAATTAAAAGAGCTTGCTACCACATTATCGGTTAATGTAGCTATTTTCTTTACATCTCCTGATGGATGATGAATACAAACAAAAGGACTTGATGGATTTGATTCTAACGTCCATCCTGCATAATACGGTCTGTATGCTGCCGGAGGATTATCATCCATTTGAAGCAAAGCAATATCCTGGGCCTCAGCATAAACTTTTAAATCTCCCCCTGATAGGGTCTGTGCATCACTCCCTTCAATGACATCGCTACAATAAGGTGATTCATAATTAAAATATAAAAAAGCAGTACTTCCATCCTTAGCATCTTCTTCATCAAAACAATGCGCCGCAGTAATTACATAGGGAGTACCATCTTGATTTGTATTATTGATTAAAGTACCTGTACATAAATAACTCCCATCAATCAATAATTTAACTACAGACCTTCTAATAGCAATAGCATTATCTGTATCATAACACGATATATCTTCATTACAATCACCTGAAGCTCCAAATCCAGTGCTTTTCAAGGACATATAATCATTTACTCCTAAAAAATCATGATTTACAGCTCCAATCATCAGCTCACCGCTAAATTCAGCATAGGCAGGCTCCTGATATTCAACAATAACCTCATCTCCACTAACCAGTCCAGTGGCCAGCACACCTGATTTTTTATTATTTATAGATGTAAAAGCCCCAATAACCTCTGACATATCCAGATTATAAATAAACAAGCTGGCACCTTCGGGAAGTCTATAACGATCAAAAATAAGGTTGATAGAATATGCCCCTGCTGAACTTATTAACAAGCGCCATACTTTTGTTCCATCCTCCAGTCTTTCCCAGGTACCTGAATTTTCTGGTGTATAATTAACGGCAAACTGATAGGCAAACTGTAAAGGCTGGCCTTGTTTTTCCTGTTGTTCTGCCTGGGCAAGATAAACTTGTTGATTCACCATCAAATGTTCCTCAACCTCCATACCGTCCATCTGTTCAAAAGTAGTACCTAAAGGGCTACCGGGAACACTTATTTGCGCCTGTAACGTGCCATGATTCAACAATACAAGAACAGCAATAAAAAATAAATAACAGTATCTATTATATTTCATCCTATAAAAATAATTATCCTTTTCCAACAAATTATACCCTCTTCTTTCTATCCTTAATCAGGCTAAATGCAGGTGCTATTTTAACTACTGATTTTACACTCACGAGTTTCCTTATTCTGCCTTTTTTTCCTAATTTATAATGAACCAATGCCCATGCCATAGCAATACTTGTACCTAAAATTATAAACAGCAAAATGCCTGTCTCGAAATCGTTTATTAAAAACTGATTTGGAATGGCAAAATATAACAACACCGAAATTAATCCTCTGGGTGCGATAAATACCTGAGGAGTAAAATCCTCCTTGACAATTAATTTAAACAAGAGCCATCTAACACCAAATAAAACCACCAAAAAAACAAAAGACCCAATAACAATATCCGGCTTAAATATTCCTGCCAGGGTAATGCTTAATCCAAATACAAAAAAGAAGAAAGTACGAACAATAAAAGCACTTTCCCTTGTCAGTAATTTAAAATCAGACAATACCTGTTTTATTTCTCTTTCCTTCAGGAACCTTTTCATGAATCCGGAGAAAAATATTTGTCTATTCTCTAGAATCAAACCAAAAACAAGAATGATCAATAAAGAGGACAGGTGAAATATTTTCCCTATGGCATAGAGTAATAACAATACGGAAATAAATAAAAAGAGTTTTACCTGCGAGCTGATTCTTTGAAAAAAAATGATAAGCGCATAGGATACAACAACCGATAAAATCAAGGTACCTCCTATATTTGAAATAACATGAAGCCCCACAATTGTAGCATCACCCTTATCTACATTATTGATTACCGCATAAAATAGTATCAAACCAAATATATCGGACAAGGTACTTTCGTAAATAAGAAATTCCTTTTTCTCCTCTTCCATATGCTCAACACTGGGAATAACAATAGCGCTACTGATAATTGAGAGAGGTATAGCATAAATAAATGCGGTTAAGAAATCGAGATTATTAATAATAAGCTGCAAACCAAAGGTAAAGACAAATACATTTACGCCTAATGAGAGTAAGGCTATTAATCCGGACTTCCATATCAAGGGCCATCTGTCACGAGACAACTTCAAATCCAGAGCCCCTTCTAATACAATGAGCATTAATCCTACTATACCTAAAATTTCCAATGAAAAAATCCAATCTACATCATTTACCCCAATGCTAAATAATTTCTTACTAAAAAAGCCAAGAACAATTAATAGTATAACACTTGGAACGGCAGTTTTTTGTGAAAATAAAGAAAATAAATACGAAAGGATAACTATCAAAGAAGCTCCAACAATAAGCACATAAGCCATATTATCCTCATTTATAAAACTATATATGGTATTCAATATCATATCTAATAATTTGAGTTTTTAGCACAACAAACTAAGTCATTTGACGGGGACTAAACAAAAAAAGTTGCCATAAATGATTAGCAACTTTTTCTTAAAATAATCTATATATTCTTGCTCAATTACTCATAAACCTTACACTCTACCAGACCACGAAGAGCCATCAAACCGTTTTGCATTAAGGCAGTCATTTCATCTTCACCTGGATATACGGCAACAGGAGAAATAAAATCGACCATTTCTTTTATATAATTGACTACATGTGTATCGTGCGCAATACCACCGGTTAAGATAATACCATTTACTTTTCCCTTTAATACCGCCGCGCAAGCTCCAATAGCTTTTCCTATCTGGTAGCACATCGCATTTAAAATAAGCTCAGCATGTTTATCGCCTGCCTGCACTCTCTTTTCTACTTCATAAGCCTGATTGGTCCCTAAATGGGCCACCAATCCACCTTTTCCGTTAACAATTTTCATCATCTCCGGGTAGGTATACTTCCCGCTAAAGCAGGCTTTTATTAAGGCTCCGGCTGGTAAAGTTCCTGCTCGTTCAGGAGAAAAAGGGCCATAGCCATCGATGGCATTATTGACATCTACCACTTTGCCTTTACGATGGGCACCAATAGAAATACCTCCACCCATATGAGCAACAATCAAATTCAGTTCTTCATAAACAAACCCTCTGGTATGGGCAAATAAACGAGCAACAGCTTTTTGATTTAAAGCATGAAAGATAGATCTTCGTGGCATACTTGGACAGCCTGTAATACGAGCTACATCATCTAACTCATCCACTACTACAGGATCAGCTATAAAGGCTCTGGCACTGGGAAGAGATTTAGCAATATCATCAGCTATCAGTCCACCCAAATTACTGGCATGCTCCCCCAATACCCCTATTTTCAGATCCCGTTTTAAAGCCTCATTAACCTCATACACACCAGAGGATATAGGTTTCACCAGACCACCACGGCCAACAACAGCATCAATACGTTCGATATCTATTTCTGCATTAACCAATTCTTTGAGAATCACATCTTTTCTGAATTGATATTGATCTGCAATAGTTTTAAAGGGTGCTAAATCTTCATTGGAATGTTTAATGTTTTTTAGAAAAACAGATTTTTCATTGTCGTAAACAGCAATTTTTGTGGATGTAGATCCTGGATTTAACACTAAAATTCTAAAGATTTCCATAAATTAATTTTCAAAGGTTAACATGTATTCTCGGTCATTAGACAAGCTAACGCCAAACAATAATATTTAGATTTAAAACTTTCACTTCGCGACATTACAATTACCGGATGAGTTGTTCCCTGAATTAATCCTGCTAATTCCCCGCCTCCAAAGAGCATTAAACCCTTATAAAAAGGGTTACATGCTTCTATTGTTGGAAACAACAATATATCGGCATCTCCATTTACTGGCGTAGTAACTCCCTTAATTTTAATACTTTCAGGATCGCAGGCCAAAAACAAATCAAGCGGTCCGTCTATAATACAATTCTTTAGTGCTCCTTGTTTAGCACTTTCACACATCTGCATATAATCCAATGAGTTGGGCATATGCTTCGAAACCTTTTCTGATGCACTTATTAAGGCTAGCTTTGGTGTTTTTATGCCTAATTGATGAGCCATATGAACGGCATAACGCGCCATCATCATTTTTTGCTCCAGGTTTGGAAAAGGGATAACTGCAGGATCTGTTACCATCAATAACTTATGATAGCGAGGAATTTCAAGGGCACATACATAACTTAACGTGGCCTTAGGAAGCATCAATCCTGTCTCTTTATTTAAAATAGCTTTTAAAAAGACATCCGTATGAATGAATCCTTTCATAATCATATCTGCCTCTCCGTTTTTCACTAACGCTACACCTCTGCAAGCAGCTTCCTGTGGATTAGTACAGGAAATCACCCGATACATTTGTTTCACTTCTCCCATTTCAGCCTTGATCATCGATCGTATCTTCTCCTGATCACCAATAAATATGGGATAAATAAAACCATCTTCCATGGCTTTACAAAGAGCATCGATCGTATGCTCATCTTCGCCCATAACAACGGCCACCTTCCATTTCTTTTGCAGGCTGATAACACGATCGGCGATATGCCTTAATTTGGTAATAGGCTTATCCATAAAATATTACGCTAACGTTGCCAATAAAATACTATAGTATTTTGATTCCTGAGAATCACTTCTTGAGGTAAGCACAATAGGTTTTTTAGCCCCCAGTACTACAGAAGCAACCTTTGCCTGAGCAAAAAATATCAGCGTTTTATACAATACATTTCCTACTTCAATATCAGGCATTAATAACAAATCGGTATCTCCCGCTACCTCACTTTTTATATTTTTATGTTTGGCACTTTCAAAACTAACCGCATTATCTAAGGCTAAAGGTCCATCAATAATACAATTTACAATCTGGTCTCGTTGGTTCATTTTTGAAAGCAAGGCTGCATCTAAGGTAGCTTGCATATTTTCATTTACCATCTCAATAGCACCCAGAACAGCCACCTTAGGTTTTGCAATACCTATTTTATTCAGGTACTCCACCGAATTATTAACAATTGCTATTTTATCCTTCAGGTCTGGCGCAATATTCAGGGCCACATCAGTAATAGCAATCAACTTATGATAGGTTTCTACTTCAAACAACGCAAAATGCGATAACAAACGTCCAGTGCGCAAACCCCATTCTTTATTTAACACCCCTTTTAACAAAACTGGAGTAGATACTTTCCCTTTCATTAGAATATCAGCCTCCTGATGATGAACCATCTTAACGGCAATATTTACACATTCCTGAGGATCTGTTTCATCAATAAACCGGGCGTCCTTAAAATTATAGCCTTGCTCCCTAATGATACTTTCTGTTTTTTTCCTGTCACCAACCAGAATAGGCATAATTATGCCTTCATCGTAGGCTTTACTCACTGCATCCAAAGAATGTGCATCTTGGCAAACAGCAAGAACGAGTTTTTTAACTATTTTTTTGCTTTTTACAAGCTGTTCAAGATCGGATAATTTTTTAAACATCAGTATAAATTTTATTAATGTGTCTTACGCTATATTACTTCTAGTTACGATAATATATCTAAGGTTCTCAGGGCTAACCATGCTCTATTCTTATACATGAATGTTTTTAAGAATTTGCCGGAAAATCAAGTGCTCATTTCACTATTATATTATACAAATTTATCATGCTAAAGCACATTAAAAAAGAACTTTAATCATAAAAAAACCGGAATAAGAATGATGCATTTCACTCATATTCCGGTTATCGATATTCTGTATTCGGTAATCAGCGTTTAATATTCCGACAATATTTTGTCGTTAGCATTTTGTATGAAACTTAAAATTTTAATGATTGTTCAAAATTTTAATACAAAAAAATAATTAATTTAAAGTTTTGCTTCAA
Organism: Saccharicrinis sp.; assembly: GCA_041584155.1. Classification (GTDB taxonomy): domain Bacteria; phylum Bacteroidota; class Bacteroidia; order Bacteroidales; family Marinilabiliaceae; genus Saccharicrinis. Next base: position 13,269 of record JBFHEL010000012.1, on the reverse strand, counting down.
ACAAGCAACAGAGCACTTATCTGTTTGCTAACTCTTCTACTATTTGTTTTGTGTCTTGTGCGATTACCAACTCCTCATCAGTTGGAACGACCATCACTTTCACTTTACTGCTGTCTTTACTGATCACTGCTTCTCTTGAGAACACGCCTTCATTCACTTTATTATCCAATTCAACACCTATAAATTCAAGATCAGCACATACGTCCTCTCTAATATAAACAGCATTTTCACCAACTCCACCAGTAAATACAATCACATCTACCCCACCCATGGCGGCAGCATATGCACCTATATATTTTTTAATGCGGTATGCATACATATCCATACCTAAAGCAGCCATTTCATTACCCTCAGCTTTTGCTCCTCTGATCTCTCTCATATCAGAAGAGATACCTGTAACGCCTAACAAACCACTTTGTTTATTGAACAAGTTACTTGCCGATTTAGTACCGATCATTTCCTTATCCATAATAAATGTAGCTGCCCCAATATCTAAATCACCGGCACGGGTACCCATCATTAATCCTTCAACAGGAGTAAATCCCATAGAAGTATCCACTGAGATACCATTTTTTACCGCTGCAATAGAAGCTCCATTACCTAAGTGACAACAAATCACTTTTGATTTTGAATAATCTATATCTAATATTTCACATGCTCTGGCCGACACATATTTATGACTTGTTCCATGGAAACCATATCGACGAACACCATATTTTTTATATAAAGAATAAGGTATAGCATACATATAAGCATGCTTTGGCATGGTTTGATGAAATGCAGTATCAAAAACTCCTACCTGAGGTACATTAGGCAACAAATGCTCAATGGCCGAAATACCACTTAAGTTAGGAGGATTATGCAAAGGAGCCAACTCAATACACTCATTCATTTTTTCTATCACCTCATTGGAGATAAATACACTTGAATTAAATGTTTCTCCACCATGAACCACACGATGACCTACAGCATCAATCTCTTCAAGATTAGCTATACAGCCATGCTTTTTACTGGACAAAACACCTAAAATATAATCTATTCCTGTTTGGTGATCTAATATTTCACCTTCTAACAGCACTTTTTCACCATTCTCTTTCTCATGCTTTAAGAAAGAGCCTTTTAATCCTATTTTTTCTACAGCACCTTTTGATAATACCTCATGTTCATGGTTCTCCATTTTGAACAATTGATATTTAATGGAGGAACTTCCACAATTTAAAACTAATACCTTCATTATTATTAATTTAAGCTTTTCTAAATAAATTTACTGAACTAAACATTTGAGTTTTATAAGCCAATGCGATATTAAGAAATGATATTACCGCTCTCATCGTACTTATAAAAACCTTCTCCTGTTTCTTTTCCTAAGTGTTTTGCTCTAACCAATCGCTTAATTAATGGCGATGGCTTATATTTAGGATTACCAAACTCTTCGTATAGGTTCTCCATCCACTTAGAAATCTTACTTAAACCAATAATATCTGCGGTACGAAATGGACCAAAACGCATACCTAAACCAACTTTCATGGTTTTATCAATATCACTCAACGTAGCAATGCCTTCCATAAGTATCTGACATGCTTCATTTAAAAGGGTAACATATAAACGCACACTTATTAATCCAGCAGACTCCTCAACAGGAATCACATCACGGTTAATTAGTTTAACAAAAGTACAAACCTTCTTATATACTTCCTCTGTGGTATATAAACCTTTTACAACTTCTATGATTTTTGCTTCCGGTGAAGTAACAAAGAAGTGAAGACTAATACATCTTTCGGGCTTTTTCATTTCTGAAGCCAGCTCTGTGATGATGATGGTTGTAGAATTGGTTGCCACAATTGTATCTTCACGAACGATTTCTTCAATTTTCCTGAAAACTTCTTTTCGTTCATCAATGCTTCGTGCCCCTGTATTATGATCGGAACGTATCGCTTCAATAACAAAATCACAATCGGCCAAATCTTTATAATCAAGGGTCCCTTTGATACGACTCATGATAGCCTTTTTTTCATTAGGAGTAAGCCCCCAGTTTTCAATTCGGTTATCAAGCTCCTTATTGATAGTTGAAATTGCGGTTTGTATTTTTTCTTCGGTGAGTTCTAAAAACACCACCTCAATACCATGCCAACTGGCAATACGAGCAATACTTTGCCCTTCTTTACCACAGCCAATAATACCTACTTTAGAAAATAAAGTAGAGCCTTTCTTTTTATTTTTACTTAGTGCATAACCTTCAATAGGTTCTACTAAAATCTCAGCCATTATCTATTATTTTTAAAATTACCTGAATAAATCAACACCTGTCTCAAAGCTTACACATTACCAGCCGCCTGGTTAGCTGTGATAGCAACCAGATTGACAATATCACTAACCGAACAACCTCTTGACAAATCATTAATAGGAGCAGCCATACCTTGCAACACAGGACCAATAGCTTCGGCATGGGCCATTCGTTGAACCAGTTTATAGGCTATATTACCTGTTTCTAATGTAGGAAATACTAATACATTCGCTTTGCCTGCAATTTCACTTCCTGGTGCTTTTTTAGCACCAATGGCTTCAACAATAGCGGCATCAGCTTGTAGCTCACCATCAATTTTAAGATTTGGATCCATTTCCTTAGCTAAACGAGTGGCCTCTGCAACTTTATCAACCATTTCATGTTTAGCACTTCCTTTTGTTGAGAAGCTCAACATAGCCACACGAGGTTCAAAACCCGCAATAGATTTTGTTGTTTTTCCTGTTGTAACGGCTATTTCAGCCAATTCTGCTGCTGTTGGATTAGGATGCACAGCACAATCAGCAAATACCAACATTCCATTCTCTCCGAACTCATTATTAGGAAGAATCATAATAAATGCTCCTGAAACCACACTAATTCCTGGAAGTGTTTTTACTATCTGAAAAGCAGGACGCAATACATCTCCTGTTGAATTTTCAGCACCTGCCACCTCTCCATCAGCATCACCATTTTTAATCATCAGAGTAGAAAGATAAAGCGGTTTTACAACCAACTCAGCAGCCTGCTCTCGCGTTAATCCCTTGCTTTTTCTAAGCTCAACCAACAAATCGATATATTCCTCTTTTTTTGCATGATTTTGAGGATCAACAATGGTTGCTTCTTCTAAATTACTTAATTCCAAACGTTTTGCTTCTTCACCTATTTTACCAGGATGACCAATTAAAATAACATCTGCAAAACCTTCTCCAATAATGATATCAGCTGCTTTTAAAGTTCTTTCTTCTAATCCTTCAGGAAGTACTATTCTCTTTTTATTTTCTTTAGCCTTCGCTTTTAGTTTATTTACAAATTCCATTTCAGGTATTTATTTATATGATTATACAAAATATTCCTATTTATTTTTTAACCGATGGTTTTATCAATAGACGCAATAAATTTAGTATCAATTTATCTTTAAGAATACACTTTTAGTATTTACCCGTTACTCCATCACAACAAATGAAATAAGATAAATGTCTACATGATTTAAAATAAAACCAGATAAAAATGCAATTAAAATTAACAGTACAGATCATCCACTATTAAAGTACACGAGTGAAGTAATTGTATACGAACACATTATCTTTCTAATTAATTATTTACTAAAAAACAAATAATGTGTTTACCAATGTTTTTGAAGTTATTAATACAAAGAAAGCAGAAAATATCCATTTTAAGAAAAAAACACCAAAATACTTTACTGTAAAATAAAATTTATAGGCACAGCATATTGAACATTAACAGCCTTACCCCGCTGACGTCCGGGAGAGAACGCTGGTAAATTACTCACTACCCTAATGGCTTCTCTGTCCAATTCAGGGTGAACACCTCTGCTCACGGATACATTGGTTACATTTCCCATTGGAGAGACAACAAAGTTTACAAAAACCTTACCTTCAATACCATTTTCTGCTGCAATAACAGGATATTTCAAGGATCTTGCAATGTATTGCATCAATTCCTGATTTCCTTCTTCCGATGATTTACATTTATCGGGCATAAAGATAGGCATCTCCTCAACTACGATAAAAATTTCTGCTTCACTGATTTCTTCTTCTAGTTCTACAGCCTCCAGTTCTATGATTTCAACTTCGGCATCCTGATCTGTTTCGGAGTCGAGAATCTCCAGATCTTCCTCTATTTCGATATCATTATCAACAATATTAATAACATCAAATACCTGAGCAACCTTAGGAGCAGGTGGCGGAGGTGTTTGCTCCTGACGCGTAATAGGAACCATCTCTTCCTCACTCATAAAAACCATTTCTTGGCTGCTGATATCCTCATTCTTTTCTTTGAAGTTCAGTTCCATAGAAAACAGAACAATAGCTAATGTGATAACTATACCAAATTCAAAAAACAGATATCTTTTATGCTCTAAATCAGCTTGTGATGTTTTACGGGATTCCATAACTCTTAGTTTTACTGGTTAAAACAATCCGATTATAACCCGTAATGACAAGGAGTCCTAATTTTTAAGAATGGGAACTATCCGTGCCATTGCGGAATAAGTAGCACTTTGCTCCATAATTAATTACTTTTATTAGTTTATACGTAAAGATAATTACTTTGTTACCATTATTTCTCTTTTTTTTATAAAAAAACCTAGATTTTAATTCTTCCTAACTCTTTTAACTATTTGATAAAAAAAACAAGTAGCTTACCTGCTCAAATAAACCATCTAACAGTAGACAATCTATTAGAATAACACGACGAATCATCCATTTAGCTCATTTTTGATGAGAAGGACTGTTTAAAAATATTAATTAATATTAAACGATTGATTTCTATCACAAAACTACTATTTCATCAATTTTCATATACGAATTTTTACCTGCTGCTGCGTGTTTTTCTGGAATAGGATCCACTTTATAAAGCTTTACCTGAAGCTTACGAACTTGTTTTAATTCACACTCTATGCTATTTTGCATTATATTGCGCCCCTGAGTATAATTTTCATTTATTTTGCCGGTATCTCCAACTTTTTTAAACTGCCCATTCATCTCGGCAAAAACTTCAAATCTGGCAGTGCCATAGAGACCATGCAAGGTATGCCGCAATGAACGAATCATCACTTTATTTATATCCTGGGGTTGGCGGAAGGAAATTTCAATCAAACAATCTGTATTTATTTGGACCCAATGCGCATCTCCTGCTTGTAACAATTCGCCATAACTTAAATCACATAATGATTGCATATCATTTTCCGCATCTCCATTAATTAAACGAACTTCTGAACCTGCTGCCTTGTGAACAAAAAAATGCTCCCTTATTACCTGACCCAATCTATTATCTCCATCAAAAATAGCAGCCTGCAGGTTGGTTGTTTTAGAAAGTCTCAGGGTATCCATAAAAACGGCACTTTGCTCATTGGGTAAGGATCCATCTAAGGTATAACGAATAACTGGATCAGTAATTTCTGAAGTAAACCAAACTTTTATCTCCTTACCATTCCCTTCATGATGCAGCCATGGGTTAAAAACACTTTTGGCATGTCTAATCCCTTTTTGATCCATCAGATCCATATGAAATTTAAGTCGGTTAATAAAATCATCCCAACTTTTATTTTCACCGTATGTCCATGCATTTTCTGCTACAGCATACAATCTGGGAAATGTCATATAAGTAAGCTTACTCCAGTCAGAAATACTCTCTGTCCATAAATTAGCCTGAGTGCCCAGTACATATTTTTCTTGTTCTTTGTTTAGTGCTTCAGGAATAACCTGATATGCATAAACCTTTGATAATAGAGATTGCCCATAGCCTAAATTAGGCTCGTAAGAAGACTGACCTTGCTTAAAATCAAGATAATGGTACGAGGCGGGGCTCATAATCACATCATGATGCATTTGTGCTGCCTTTATACCTCCCTTTTCACCTCTCCACGACATAACTGTTGCATTTGGAGCCAAACCACCATCTAAAATTTCATCCCATCCAATCATCTTCTTACCATTGGCAATAACTATTTCTTCCATCCTATGAATAAAATAGCTTTGTAAACTACGCGTATCCTTCAAGTTATTTTTAAGCATAAAACCCTTACACTGCGCATGCTCCTCCCAATAGTGTCTGTAACACTCATCTCCACCAATATGAATATAAGGCATTGGAAATAATTCAGCTACTTCAACAATAATGCTGTCCATCATTTCATAACATGCCTCATTGCTTGGACACAATGTATTATTCAAACGACTCCAACCTGTAGCTACATAAGTTTTAGTTTGAGAACAGGATAATTCAGGGTAGGAAGCAATGATAGCTCTGCCATGCCCCGGAACATCAATCTCAGGGAGAATCTGAATATTCCTTTCGGCAGCATACTGAACCAACTCTTTTAACTCATTTTTGGTATAATATCCTCCGTATGTGGCTTTTTCTCCTTCCTTCTGCTCCGGTCTTCCCCAATAGGCATTTGTATTTTCATCGCTGGTATTATAGTCCACCCGCCACGATCCTATCTCATTTAACAACGGATAACTATTTACCTCCATACGAAAACCCTGATCATCACTTAAATGCATATGAAATACATTCAACTTTAAACCGGCCATATAATCCAATACCTTTTTAATTTCCTCAACCGATTGCATATGCCTTACTACATCAAGCATAAACCCTCTCCAGGCAAAGGCAGGGGAATCTTCAATAAAGACTCCCGGAATAAAAACTTTTGATTTTATAGGTTCATTATTAATTTGAATTAGTTGCTTTAAAGATTGCAAAGCATAAACTACACCTCCATACGAGGAAGCCTCAATCACAATGTTTTTTTCTGTTACCTTCAGGATGTAAGCTTCCTGTGCAAGACTATCGTTATACAATATTTTAATCTGATTATCATCCCGGATATCCTTTACCGCTAAGATTGTTCGCTCCACTACCCCACTCAACTCTTTGATAAAAAAAGCTTTGGCATTAATTACTTTCTCATTATCAGTTTCAAAAACAATAGTGGTATGTTTATCCAAAATAAAAACCTGATCGTTTTCAATCAATTCTAACGGGCGTGGAATGATTTTTACTTCTTTAGAATATTCCTGATTACAAGCCAATAATAAACTTCCCAAAACACATATCAACAATAATTTCTTCATCCTATAAACCTCAACAATAAATACTGTACAAATAAAAATACAGTGATAGTTATTCCTAAAAAAACAAAGATAACATATATATGGCATGAAACATAACCAAGCGGAAGACATACTTTAGGAAAGCGCTAAACATAAGTTTTACTTCAAGTGTTAGAAGTATATATATTGAAAACCCCTACTTCTTGGTATTTTACACTTTAATAAATCACCCTATTTTTGTGTTTCTAAAACAATTATCAGACATGGAAAAGCATAGATATGAAAAAAAAACTCTTTGGGTAGTATTATTAACAGCCATAACAATGGTAATAGAAATAATTTTTGGATTAACCACTAAGTCAATGGCTTTGCTGGCTGATGGTATCCATATGGGTTCACATGTTTTGGCTATTGGTTTAAGTTGGTTAGCATATGTTATAGTCAGAAAGGTTTCTATAAACAACAAATTTAATGGTGACTCTAATAAAATTCTTTCCCTTTCCGGCTACAGCAGTGGGTTAATGCTCCTTATTTTTGCTGTAGTAATCATGGTAGAGGCCATTGAACGTTTTTTTTACCCTACTTCGATTGTATATAAAGAAGCTATTATTGTTGCCACTATTGGTTTAGTTGTAAATGTGGCGAGTGTTTTCCTGTTACACCACGACCACGAACATGCCGACCATAATATCAAAGCCGCTTATTTTCATGTAATTGCAGATGCTCTCACTAGTTTGTCGGCAATTATTGGTCTTTTGGCCGCTATGATTTGGGACATTCCTTTTATTGATACAATTGCTGCAGTAATAAGTTCGCTGGTTATTATCAAATGGTCTGTTGGTTTATTAAAGGATTCAGGAACAACTTTATTGGATATAAAAAATACAAAAGAATCTCACGGTCATAGCCATGGCCATCATCATTAATAATGAATTTTTAAAAAAATATAACATTACAAGATGGGTTCTACCACACTACACATAAAAAATATGGTCTGTAACCGATGTATTAAAGTGGTTAAGGATGAGTTTGCAAGGTTAAATTTGAACATTGAAAAAGTAGAACTTGGCAAAGTAGTCTTTAACTCAGTACTGCAGCTGGATCAAATTGAAGAAATAAGGAAAATTCTTGATGAAAATGGTTTTGAGTTAATAGATGACAAGAAAAGTAAGATCATTGACCAGATAAAAACACTTATAATTGAAATAACGCATTACGAAAAAGAAATATCGGCAAGTGTAAATAGTTCAGATTATATTGCAAAGAAACTTGGTTATGACTATTCCTATTTAAGCAATCTCTTCTCTTCTGTTGAAGGCATTACGATAGAAAAGTACATCATCAGTCAGAAAATTGAAAAGGTAAAGGAACTTTTGGTTTATGATGAACTATCTCTAAATGAAATCTCTTTTCAATTAGGATACAGTAGTGTTCAGCATTTATCAAATCAGTTTAAAAAAATTACGGGACTTACTCCCTCGCACTTCAAAAAACTAAAGGAAAACAAGCGTAAACCATTAGATGAAGTGTAATCCAAAAATGATATAACTTTTTTCTAAAATCATGTAACAGTGATACACCTTTTACTTCCGTTCTTTGTAATATAAAATTACAACTATGGAAGCGATAGAATACCTCAAAACATTTTTTACGGACTTTGTTATCATACTGGGTGAAATGTCGCCCTACTTATTGCTTGGTTTCTTTTTTGCAGGTTTACTGTATGCTTTTATGCCTAGAAAAAAGATTGAACGATATTTTAGTGGTAATTCAGTAAAATCATCTGTGCTCGCCTCCCTATTTGGCATTCCATTACCTCTATGCTCATGTGGCGTAATACCAACAGGAACTGCTCTTTATAAAAACGGAGCATCAAAAGGTGGAACAGTTTCCTTTCTAATATCAACTCCCCAAACGGGTGTTGATTCTATTTTAGCAACTTTTTCATTATTGGGGCTTCCTTTTGCAATTATACGACCTCTTGCTGCATTAATAACTGGCATAACAGGTGGAATAATCACAGGTCAGGTCACACCAAATGAAAACAAAAACATATCATACCAGAAAGAAAAAGAAACTTATAAATCGTTAGGCCATAAAATTAAAGATGTGTTTCATTATGGATTTGTTGAGTTCATCCAGGATATTTCTAAATGGTTGGTAATTGGTTTAGTATTGGCTGCAATCATATCTGCCTTAATTCCTGACAACTTTTTTGAATTACTAAATCTGTCTCCAATACAACAAATGTTGATGATACTCGTCGTATCTATTCCATTGTATATATGTGCCACCGGAACTATACCATTGGCAGCTATTTTAATTTTGAAAGGCATTAGTCCCGGGGCTGCATTTGTACTGTTAATGGCTGGGCCAGCTACAAATGCTGCAACCATAACTATGATAGGAAAAGTACTTGGCAAAAAAAGCTTATTTACCTATTTAGGTACAATAATTTTGGGCGCATTGTCCTTTGGTTTAATCACTGACTATGCACTCCCCTCCGAATGGTTTACACAAATAGCAAGCGAACATCTGGCTCATAATCACGGTCAAAACAGTAGTTGGTGGCAAATTGCCTCTGGTGTTGTTTTAGTAGCTCTAATCATTAATGGATATATCCAACGATACATTGCCATAAAACAAAATATAAATAAATCATTAAACAATAATATCATGGAAACTCAAATAATTAAAGTAGATGGAATGACCTGTAATCATTGCAAGGCCAATGTTGAATCAAACTTAGAAAAGCTTGACTTCATTACTAGCGCAAAGGTAAATCTAATTGAAAAATCAGTTACTTTGGAAGGAAAAAATATAATCATTAAAAATGTCAAAGAAGCCATAGAATCATTAGGTTATAAGCCCATTTAGAATATCAAGCATTTCTAAATTAGAGGTTAACTTCTTGTTAACGATACTCTGTTGTATAAACATTTAATGAATAATTCCGTTTCATAGTATATAGGATAATAATAATGTTTAGAAGAATTATACATATCGTCTTATCGGTTTTCCTGATGGTGGCTACCACTGGGATGACTTTCTCTATTCATTATTGTGGAGGCGAATATGTTTCCACATCTATTAATAAAGAAGCCAAATCATGTTGTGATGACGCAGGTGGATGTTGTGAAAATAAAACGGTTCATATTGAGCTTGAAGATGATTATGTAAGTCCTGTGCAAATAGACAATACAAAAATTGCAGAGTTGGACGTACTATTCCCTATTCTTTTCGCTTTACATTTTGAGCTGTTTTCTATAGAGAGTGAGTCATTTGAAGTTTATACAGATACCTCTCCACCTCCCACGATTCAAACACGCCTTTCTTTGCTGCAAACATATCTTTGTTAGCCATTTAATTAATTGATTTACAATTCACTTTAATAGTTGAATTGTATTGTTGCGCATTTTATTTGCCGTAACTTTTATTATCTGCCGAAGCTTTAGCGTAGGTACGAATTAATTAAATGTTTATCAAATCCAAAGAGATATGTTGAACAATACCATAAAATTCTTTTTAGAGAATAAATTGGTGACATTCCTACTTCTTGTAATTTTCATTGCTTGGGGTATTATTTCGTCACCATTCAGTTGGGGCACCCGATTTCTCCCTTCTGACCCTGTTCCTGTCGATGCTATACCTGACATTGGCGAGAACCAACAAATTGTATATACGGAGTGGGCAGGTCAATCACCACAGGACATCGAAGACCAGGTATCCTATCCATTAACAACAGCTTTGCTAGGAATTCCGGGTGTGCAAACCATCCGAAGTAATTCCATTTTTGGAGTTTCAAGCATTTACATCATTTTTGAAGAAGATGTAGAGTTTTATTGGAGTAGAACCCGAATACTCGAAAAACTAAACTCATTACCTGCCGGAACGTTACCCAATGGAGTAACACCATCCTTGGGGCCAGATGCCACCGCCCTAGGTCAAATCTATTGGTACACTTTAGAAGGACGTGACAAAAAAGGCAAGCCAAACGGTGGATGGGACCCGCATGAGTTAAGAACCATTCAGGACTTTTATATCAAGTATGGACTAACCGCTGCGAAAGGTGTTTCAGAGGTTGCCTCCATTGGTGGCTTTGTGAAAGAATACCAGATTGATATTGACCCAAACGCAATGAAAGCGCATGACGTTTCTGTTGATCAAATCATGCAAGCTGTAAAAAAGAGTAATCTTGATATTGGAGCAAGAACCATTGAGTTTAATCGTGTAGAATATTTAATCCGGGCTTTAGGTTACATCAAGAGCCTGGATGATATTGAAAAAAGCGTTGTGAGCGTTAAAAACAATATACCAATTCGCATAAAGGATATTGCCAATGTGAGTTTTGGGCCGGCTACTCGTAGAGGTGGATTAGACAAGGGAGGTGCGGAAGCCGTTGGAGGTGTTGTTGTAGCTCGATATGGTGCAAATCCATTGGAGGTAATCAATAATGTTAAGGACAAAATTGAAGAAATATCACCGGGGTTACCCTCAAAAATACTGGATGATGGTTCGGTTTCGAAAGTAACCATAGTACCTTTTTACGACCGAACAGGCTTGATAAAAGAAACGCTTGGAACGCTACAGGAAGCCTTAACGCTTGAAGTTCTTATAAGTATCATTGTCATTATCATATTGGTTCTAAACCTTAGAGCCTCGTTTCTAATCTCCAGTTTATTGCCCATAGGAGTATTAATGACCTTTATTGCTATGCGAAGATTTGGTGTAGATGCCAATATTGTTGCTTTATCTGGAATCGCAATTGCTATTGGCGTAATGGTTGATGTCGGTGTGGTATTTACCGAAAATATAATCCGGCATATTGATGAATTCCGAGACAAGGGAAAGAAATTATTGTCAATAATTTATGATGCGACAATTGAAGTTGCTCCTGCTGTAATTACCGCATTAACAACTACCATAGTTAGTTTTCTTCCTGTTTTCGCTATGCAAGCAGCCGAAGGTAAATTATTTAAACCCCTGGCTTTTACCAAGACCTTTGCAATGCTTTCTGCCTTAATTATTGGTTTGGCTTTTATCCCAACTTTGGCACACATTATCTTTTCTATAAAAATTGATAGGAAGAAAACAAAGCAAATCTTAAATATTGTATTGGTTCTTTTAGGAATTAGCTTCTTATTCTTTGGCAAAGTGTTTATTGCTTTTGCAGTTGTGGGGATTGGAGTTAATAACCTACTGGATTACAAATGGGCAGAAGTACGAAAAGAGTTTCCTAATTACATAAATATTGGAATAATAGCCATTATTGTTGTTTGGTTGCTTACAAAGGAATGGATGCCATTAGGCGCACAAAATAGTGATGCTTCGAACCTGATATTTACAGGTTTGCTAATAGGTCTTGTTTTAGCATTCATGCTATTGGTGGTTAAGTCGTATGCTAAAATTTTAAATTGGGCATTGGCTAACAAAGACAAATTTCTAAGCCTTCCTCTTGCTGTAGTTCTTTTTGGAATAGTTGCGTGGCAGGGTGTTGACAGAGTGTTCTCCTTTATGCCCGATAGCATGAAGCAAAGTGATACATGGACTTCGCTAAATAAAACATTCCCCGGAATTGGCAAGGAATTTATGCCAGCTCTTGACGAGGGCTCTTTTTTGTTGATGCCTACAACAATGCCTCATTCCGGTATTGAAGAAAACCTTGAGGTCATCCGTATGTTGGACAAAAAGGTGAATGCCATTCCTGAAGTTGATAATGTAATTGGTAAATGGGGACGTGTTAGTTCTGCTCTTGACCCTGCTCCAACGTCAATGTACGAAAATGTGATTAATTATAAGTCTGAATATATGCTTGATGAAAGTGGTCATCGTTTAAGGTTTAAAACAGATAAAGATGGTGCTTTTAAGCTTAGTGATGGTTCAACTTATAATCCAGCTGACGGTTTTAAGGTGATAGCCAAAGACCAATTAATTCCTGACAAATCAGGTGAATATTTCAGACAATGGCGTGAGCATATTAATTCTCCAAACGATATTTGGACTGAGATTGTTAACCAGTCAAGCATACCCGGATTAACATCTGCTCCTAAGTTGCAACCCATTCAAACACGTTTGGTGATGTTGCAAACAGGTATGCGTGCCCCAATGGGAATTAAAGTTTTTGGGCCAGACCTGGAAACCATTGAAAAGGTAGGTTATGAACTAGAAAACCATTTAAAACATGTA
>JBFHEL010000011.1:0-27219 GCA_041584155.1 Saccharicrinis sp. | reverse complement strand
TTCTAATATTCGCCCTTTGTTGCTTAAAAAATTATATCCTTATCTACCACAGTTGCAGGGTTCGGGTAGTAGTATGTTGAAGCTATTTTTCGGATATAGATTAAGTGAAACAGAATCTCCAATTTATTCGCATCTGTTGCGATGGCATAATACCGGAAGAATTACTAACCATTTTTCTAAAGAAATTAAGCAAGGCTTAAATGGAAACGATCTGATTGCCCAATATGAAGAACAGGTCAAAAGTAAAATAGAGGGCTATTCCCCGTTAAAGAAAGCACAATATATTGAATCTTCGGTATTTATGTCAGGGTACTTGCTATCCTCTCAAGGGGATCGTGTTGCCATGGGGAATTCTGTAGAGGGACGGTATCCTTTTTTAGATCATAGGATTGTAGAGTTTTGTGCAGGTTTATCCGACGACTTAAAAATTAAAGGATTAGATGAGAAATATTTGCTTAAGCAGATGGTGAAGGATGTGATTCCATCTTCTGTTTTAAAGCGACCAAAGCAGGCTTATCGTGCTCCAATTAGTCAGGCCTTAATAGATGATAAATGTGGTTTTGTTGATGAGGTGTTGTCTGTGTTCAGGGTACAGAGTACAGGCATTTTTGATGATCATAGCGTTTCTAATCTTATCAAAAAATTAAATCAGGGAACAGCGATTTCAGAGGTGGATAATATGGCGTTAATGGGAATGTTATCTACACAATTATTGCATGATCAGTTTATTGAAAGATTCAGACCATTGAAAAATAATGAGATTAGGGAAGGAATTGTCAGAAATTAGTAGATAGGTTAATCGTCAGAGGTTGATTGTTTGTAGTGATTGGTATAACAGGATTTTGTGATAAGGGCTGGCAATGTTGAGAGGCTGAATAAAGCTGGTGATAAAGTAATAAAGGTGTTTTGCTCCTTGAAATGCAGTATAATAAGGTTTTAAGTACGCAATGTAACATCAATTTACTAATTGAATATGTATAAATAATTTGGGTTGTAAATTGTAAAGTAGAGATTCAACCAACTATAGGAGCAATTTTTTTTCAGTTTCTTAAATGTGTGTAAATTATTAAATGCTAATGCGTTAATCTGAAATAATATGAGTGCCTTGGTATAGATAGAGAAATAGAGAGTGCGTGCTTTGTCCTTTATCAGGAAATCTGTAATCTAACATAAAAATTATGACTAAAAAACCTTTTTCTAAAGACATACTTCGCCTAGATAATATAGATGAAGTTATTAATGAGCTATGTGAAAAGTTAAGAGACGATGTTTATAAACGATTCAGAAGGTATGGAGGTGTGATTGGAATTAGTGGAGGTATTGATTCATCTGTAACCCTAGCTATTGCAACAAAGGCATTTGGAGCTGATAAGTTATTGGGCATTATGCTGCCGGAAACAGATTCTAGCCCTGAAAGTGAAATGCTGGCCAGGAAATTAGCCATTAAATTTGGGGTAAAAAGTATCGTTGAAAATATCAGCGGAGCATTGGATGGTTTTGGTTGTTACCGACGCCGTGATGAAGCTGTGAGGAATGTTATTCCGGAATATGATCCCAGGGTGGATAAAATGAAAGTAATTATTCCACAGGAGTTTGTGAATAAAAATATGCCTCCCGTGCATTTTGTTTCTGTTACTTTTAAGGATGGTTCAGAGAAAAAGGTACGCCTGCCGATGAAAGAATATCTTCAAATTGTCGCAGCTTCAAATTTTAAACAACGTTGTAGGGCTAATATGTTATATTATCATGCAGAAGCCCTGAATTATGCTGTTATTGGAACCCCTAATAAACATGAAGTTCAACAGGGTTTTTTTGTTAAATATGGAGATGGAGCAGCAGATGTTATGCCTATTGGTAATTTATTTAAAAGTCAGGTTTATCAGATAGCACGTCATCTGGGAGTTCCCAAGGAGATCATAGCTCGCACACCCACAACAGATACCTACTCAGCAGAACAAACTCAGGAAGAATTTTTTTATCAGATGCCCTTTGAAAAGATGGATTTGTTATGGTATGGATGGGAAAATGGTTATGCTCCTGAAGAAGTTGCTCCAGTTATGGAAATGACTTCGGAAGAGGTTGGTAATATCTTTAAAAATTTTGCCCGCAAAAAGAAAACAACAGAATACCTCAGAACTCCTCCTTTACATGATTATTTATTAGAGAGAATAGAGGCTGTTTCTTAATGTCGGATTGTATAAGCTTTTAACTTGATTTGTATGAACTGTATAGATTACTTATTGCCAAAGGAAATAAAACAGGATGAACTATTTGTTCTTAACCAGAGAGATCCATTGTCTTTTTACAATTTAAAACAGCAAGTAGCTGCTTTGTCTATTGTTCTGAAAGAAAGGTTTGGGGTGGGGAATAAATTTATTTTGTTGTCCCCTAATAATAACTTCTTTATTGTATGTTATTTGGCCATTATGAAGTCCGGAAATGTCGTAATTCCCTTAAATCCGGCTATAGAGTCAGAGTCTTTGATTTTTGTTAAAAAACAGGCAGGTGTTAAACTGGCATTTGTTCCTCAATTAATGCAAAAAAGAATTCAGGTTGATTTTGCTACTATTTGGGGGGAAGATAAGGTGAGTGACTTGATGGAGCAAAAATTAGGAGAGAATTACGTTGAAGATAATGATTTTTCATCTGATACATTGGCTCAAATAATTTATACTTCCGGATCCACAGCGATGCCCAAGGGTGTGATGATTTCTCATAAAAATATTATTGCCAATACTACCTCCATTGTTGATTATTTGAATTTGTCAGATAAGGATATTATGGAGTGTGTATTACCTTTTTTCTACTGTTATGGTTTGTCGTTATTGCATACTCACTTAAAAGTGAAAGGAAAAATGGTGTTAAATAATAATTTTATATTCCTGGGGTCGGTTATTAATGATCTGAAAAAATATAAGTGTACCGGTTTTGCCGGGGTGCCCAGTCATTTCCAAATATTATTACGCAAATCAGATACTTTTAAAAATGCCCAATTCCCTGATTTGAGATATGTTACTCAGGCAGGAGGTAAATTGCACACGGTTTTTATTGAGGAGTTTAGGGTGGCTCATCCGGATACCAAATTTATTGTTATGTATGGTCAAACTGAGGCGACAGCCCGGTTATCTTATCTGCCAACAGAAAGGTTAAGGGATAAGTTAGGCTCTATAGGCATGGGTATTCCGGGCGTGGAACTTAAGGTTGTTAACGAAAAAGGAGAATTGACCAAACCAGGTGAGATTGGCGAAATTATTGCCAAAGGGGATAATGTGATGATGGGTTATTATATGGATGAAGAAGCAACTGCTCGTACATTATACAATGGCTGGTTGTATACTGGAGATCTGGCTAGGGTGGATGAGGATGGTTTCATTTATCATGCCGCCCGTAAAAAAGAAATCATTAAAGTAGGAGGTCGCAGGGTCAGTCCAAAGGAAATTGAAGAGGTTATTGTGTCGATGCCTGGTGTTGTAGATTGTACCATAAAAGCCATTGCCGATGAAGTACTGGGAGAGGCAATTCATGCAACGCTTGTGAAAAATGAGACCAATCAAAGCCTTTCGGAAGTTGCTGTAAAAGAATTTTGTAGTGCTAAACTTGCCCACTATAAAATCCCACATGTCATAGAGTTTTCTGACAAGATGCAGGTTAATTCAGCTGGTAAAAAAGTGAAGAGTATTCAAAAAAATTGATAATATGGTTATTTTATCACTGTTTTTAGTGAGTTTATAAAATATACCAAATTTTGATAATCGCTTTGATTTTGTTGTTGTGTATTATGTTTTATTGGGTTTGAGCTATGTTTTTTTAATTTAAATGAACGATAGCTTGTTGTAAATATATAAACCAAGTTGTTATTTTTGTCGTACTAGAATTATAACTATCATTATATATATATGCAACAAGGTAATTCATCGGTTTTAAAACAATCCATGGTAACCGTGGATATGGCTCACGTTTGTGAAAATACTGCTGAGCAAAATGGTTTGTCACATAAAAGAAGGTTGTTAAAGACTTTAAGTCCTGATGCATATGCATATATTTCTCAATGTATACCATTAAAATCAGATAAAGTTGTTGTTATTGATTCATGCAGAAAAAGGTTGAAAAAGCCCTATTCTCCTATTATTGGTATTGTAGATGTGAATCCTTTCTCTATACAACAACAGGCAAACAACCATATTTTTTCATTGAATAAAAGTTTGAAAGAAACAGGCTTATATATTGGCTGCTCAAAGGTAGCTGATATAAAAAGTAAAGGCGGGTTACTAAATGAAGCCCGTAATGTTGTAAAAAATGTTGCTTCACACGTTTTGCCAGGGTTGAAGAGAACTAAGTTACTTTCAAAGGCTGAGGTGTTGGGAAGATTAGTCTATGGAGGGTTTTCAATCATTGAATTTAAGGAAGTAGATGATTTGCTTTATTTTATGGTAATGAAAGTTAGACAGGCTCCTAATGAAAAGGAAGGTTGTACAGATAATCTTATTTTTCCAATGGAACGAATTGGCAGGCAGGGAAAGAAGATGACTGTTTTTAAGTTTAGAACAATGCATCCGTACTCCAAATTTCTTCAGGATTATGTGGTTCGTATGAATGGATATAATAGTGTGGGTAAACCTGCCAATGATTTCAGATTAACTCCCTGGGGAAAGTTATTCCGTAAATATTGGTTAGATGAATTGCCTCAAATGGTTAATTTTTTTAAGGGCGATTTGGCTCTGGTTGGTGTGCGGCCATTAAGTATGACACGGTTTAAAGAATTGCCTCTCGAAATCCAGCAACATCGTATTAAATTTAAACCTGGATGTATTCCTCCTTATGTGTCTTTAAATATGCCTGATTCAAAAGGTAATATTGAGGCCGAGAAAATTTATATGGAGGAGCGTATGAAAAATGGTTACAAAACAGATGTTAAGTATTTTTTTATGGCTTTGTATAATATCTTAACAGGAAAGATTAAAAGCTCCTGATTGTTATTGATTTATATTAAAAAGGAGGGTTAATGGCTAATTATTTGGTGCATAAATATTATAAGTTAACCATTAACCATTAATAAATTACTTTCTGTAAGTGTAATAAGCATTAGCTTGCTGTGTTGGCATAATTAAAATGTCATTAATATTTACATGAGCAGGCCGAGTTACAACAAATTCAATGGCTTCAGCTACATCTTGTGCCGATAAAGGTGTTACACCAGAATAAACGCTGTTGGCTTTTTCTTGATCGCCATTAAACCTTACTAAGGAAAACTCCGTATCAACCATTCCGGGAGAAATAGAACTAACTTTGATATTGTGTTTAAGCAAATCTATTCGCATGCCCTGAGTAATAGCGTTAACTGCATGTTTTGAGGCGCAATAAACGCTGCCTCCTTCATAAACATTAATTCCTGCAATAGATGAGATGTTAACAATATGTCCACTCTTCTGTTTTACCATCTCTTTAATAATTTCTTTTGATAAGAAAAGAAGCCCTGTCACATTTGTATCAATCATCCGTTGCCATTTATCCCAGTCTGCCTCATCTGTTTTTTCTGCTCCTGCAGCTAAGCCTGCATTATTTATAAGAACTTCAATCTTTTTCCAATCTTCCGGAATACTGTCTAAAGCTTGCAAGGTGGCTTCATGGTTTCTGATGTCAAAACAAAGAGGTAGCGATTTAATAGGGTAATCCTTTTCCAGTTTTGTTTTTAATTTTTCCAGTCTGTCTTTTCTTCTACCTGTTATAATTGGATGATAGCCCAATTGAGCTAATATTTTACTTGTTGCTTCGCCAATGCCTGAAGTGGCACCTGTTACTAATGCTATTTTTTTACTCATTTTATTTTAGTTTAAAATATATTCATCAATCCTTCTGATCTCAAGATTTCTATGTTAAATTATTGCTGTATTTGGTATTGTTTTCAATCTTAAAATCACAATGTTGCCTTTTGTTGTTAGGTATTTTTTTTATACTTTCAGAAAGTTAAAATATCCTTTGATGTTTTGTTGATCAGGAATAATTAAAAAGGTTGTTCAAATATAAATAATCTCAATCATTGTTTCTGTAAATTATCATTGATTAGAGTTCCTGAGCGTTAAAAAAGAATAATATGGAAAAAAAATACGTTGCCGACCAAAGTACCGAAAGCTTAAATTTAACTCAATCGGAAGTTGAGTTAATAGCTGAAATATTAAAAAGAGAACCAAATGCCCTTGAATTAGATATTTTCTCGCGTTTATGGACTGAACATGCATCTTATAAAAACTCATTAAAATGGTTAGGAAAACTTCCTAAATCAGGAGATAAGGTAATTGTTGAAGCTGGTGATGAGTCTGCAGGAGCTATTGATATAGGAGATGGTTATGTTTGTGTTTTTAAAATAGAATCACATAATCATCCTTGTTCTATTCAGCCACGGTTAGGCGCACTCACAGGTCTAAGGGTGGTAAATAGAGATGTGTTTGCTATGGGTGCAAAGCCGGTGGCATTTCTTGATTCATTGCGTTTTGGTGATGGAGAAAGAGATACGGCGCGTTGGTTGTTTGCTGAGGTGATTAAGGGTATTAAAGACTTTGAAGAAAATATGAAGGTGCCTGTGGTAGGAGGTGAAGTATATTTTGATAAAGGTTTTAACTCAAACCCTATTGTAAATAATATGACAGTAGGTATTGCCCGTAAAGAGGATTTGATTTCGGGTGTAGCTGCAGGTGAGGATAAGGTAGTGCTGGTAGTTGGGGCACCTACCGGTAAAGATGGTGTAGATAGCGACGCCTTTGCTGCTGATATTATATCTGATAATGGAGGATCAGCAAACTTTTCATATGAACAAATGATGGATTCGGCTATAGAAAGAAGTCTGCTTCATGTGGTAAAGATTTTAAATGGTCAAAAACTAGTGGTGGGTATTCAAACCATTGGCGCCGGAGGTATTGTAGGAGCAGCATCTGAGATGGCTGCTAGAAGTAAGGCGGGTATGGAGATTGATTGTAGTAAAATACCTGTCCGGGAAGAGGATGTAACGCACCGAGAAAGTTTGCTTTCTGAAACGTGGGGTAGGATTTTATTGTGTGTTGAAAAGAAAGATCTGCATAAAGTTTCAGAGTTGATGCAACCCTTACAAGTAGCCTTTGCATCAATAGGTAAGGTGACTGATGGGGATCGTCTGATATGCAGAAGCAATGGTGATATATTGGCAGAAATTCCCGTTTCGTATGTTGGGCTGGGAGGTAATGCTCCTATCTATGATCGTGAAGTTCAGGAACCCTCAGGAAATCAAATTCGCTCTCTGGCCATCGATGATGTGCCGGAACCGGAACATTACCCCAAAGTAATTACTAAAATGTTACAGAGCCTGAATATAGCTTCCAAGGTCTATCTTTCAGATTCGTTTGATCAGTCCTTGCAGGTAGATTCTCTGAGCAATAAATATCCTTCGGATGCCTCATTTGTTTATGTAGAAGAAGCCAATAAAACATTGGCATTAACTGTTGATTGTAATTCATATTATGTAGAAGCAGATCCTTATGTTGGTTCTCAGATAGCCGTTGCCGAAGCTGCTCGTAATATTATTTGTGGAGGAGGTGTGCCTATAGCAGTAACTGACTGTTTGAATTTTGGTAATCCATATGATCCTGATGTTTTCTGGCAATTTACCCAGTCTGTAGAGGGGCTTTCAGAAGCCTGTAAAAAATTTAATACCCCAGTGGTGAGTGGAAATGTAAGTTTTTACAACCAACGATCTCAGGAAGGTCGTCTGACGCCTATAAGTCCATGCCCGGTAGTTGGTATGGTGGGTATTGTAGAGTCCAAAGATTATCATACTGTATTATCCTATAAACGAAAGGGAGATATGATCTTCTTGATTGGCAAATCAAGAGACGATATCAATGCTTCAGAATATCTGAATTTTTACCATGGTATGAAAAGTCATGCTGCTCCTTATTTTGATATAGAGGAAGAGCTTGAGATTCAGGATGTGGTTAAACGTCTCATTAGAAAGGATCTGGTTCGTTCAGTACATGATGTTTCTTCCGGGGGCTTGTTTTTCAACTTGCTGGAGTCCGCTGCTCCCATGAACTTTGGTTTTGATATTACTACCGATGCTGAAGTTAGAAAAGATGCCTTCTTATTTGGAGAGTCACAAAGTCGAATTGTGGTGTCTGTTTCTCCAGAAAAACAGGATGATTTTGTGGATTTTATGTTAGAAGAAGAAACTCCTTTCTCAGCCTTGGGTCATGTTACAAAAGGTGAATTAAGAATTGATGATGAATCGTTTGGATATATTGATACTGTAAAAAAGCAGTTTGTCTCTCATCTGAAGAAATGGACAGAAGGGGAGGTGTAAACTCCTGTTTTTATATATGACTTTAATAAAGTAGGATGCTTATTTCTCTTTTTAGAAAAAGAGAAATAAGCATTAAATTGTTGTTTATATATTTTCTGATCTGATTTTTTCGTTAGCTATGTCAATAGGATAAAAATAAGAGATGCACTCTCTGATTATAGGCATAAAAATTTTATGATTTTTTTACCATCTGGTTCGATATTAGTAAAAAAGTTGTTTTATCTGCAGAGTTGAAAATCAGATAAGTATAAGCGCGGACTGAATTGTAAACTATTAGATGTGGAAAATAATTTCCAACAGTTAAAGTTATGTGCAGAAGGGGAATTGAGCTTGCAACTACTATCATCCCTTATCTAAAATGTAGTAATCTGTTCTTTTAACTTTACTCTAATATAAAATAGTATTGTATTTTTGCAGCTGCATTTAATTCAAAAATAATTTTATGAGTGTTACTCCATATAAATCTTCTTCCGAAGGGAAGAAAAAGCAGGTGCAAGATATGTTTAATAATATTGCACCAAAATATGATTTTTTAAATCATTCATTGTCTCTTGGAATTGATAAAATATGGAGAAGAAGGGCCATTAAATTACTAAAGAGCCTTGATGCTCCCGAAATACTGGATATAGCAACAGGAACAGGAGATTTAGCCATCGCATCGTTAAAGATAAAGCCGAAAAGGGTAGTTGGTCTGGATTTGTCAGCGCAAATGCTTAAGGTGGGTAAAGAAAAGATTCAGAAAAGAAATTTGTCACATATCATATCTATGGTAGAAGGAGATTCGGAGAATCTGCCCTTTAAGAATGAAGAGTTCGATGCTGCCATGGTGGCATTTGGGGTAAGGAACTTTGAAAATTTGCATAAAGGCCTAGTGGAAATTAACCGCGTTTTAAAGGCTGGGGGTAAGTTTGTGGTACTCGAATTCTCCAATCCTTCAACATTCCCTTTTAAGCAGATTTTTAAATTCTATTCCACTCGTATTCTACCCTGGTGGGGAGGTTTACTTTCTAACGATAAAGCGGCTTATACTTATTTGCCCGAATCAGTAGCTGCTTTTCCTGAAGGGGAGGCCTTTGTGACAGAGTTAAATAAGGCCGGATTTAAGAGTCTGAGAGTATGGCGACAAACTTTTGGAGTAGCAACCATTTATTTTGCTGAAAAAGAAATACAATAATTATAGTGAAAAATAGTTTATGTATAAAACAGGTAAAGAGAGCGATTTCTATCAAATCTTCAATTAGGCGAAGTTGACTTATGGATTGAGCTCTTCCTTAAAAGCTTGAAGGAATAAGTTTGGCAAATAAAAGCAATTTTTAAACCGATGATTCATTCTTAAATAACCAATACTACGTTGAAACCATATTTATTATTAATACTGTTAGTAGCCCTATCGCAAGGCCTCTTTTGTCAAACAGCAAAAAAGAAGGTGCCAAACCTTCCTGCTTTTGATGAAAAACTGATTCATTTTGGTTTTATAGTCGGTTTTAATACCATGAATTTTACCATTCTGAATAGTGGTGCTGCTACAGATGAGAATGATGGTAATCCGATGTATGCCGAAGTGTTGGGTTTAACCCCCGGAATCAATCTGGGGATTGTATCCAGTCTCCGTTTGTATAGAAATTTAAACCTCAGGGTTTTGCCGGGTATATCCTTTGGTCAGCGCAATATTAGTTATATCGATCAGGCAGGAAATGACGATTATGAGTCTCTTATGATAAAATCAACCTTTTTGGAAATGCCTATATTGTTAAAATATGGCGCCGATAGAATGCATAATGCCAAACCTTATTTGGTAGCAGGGATAAACCCACGATATGATCTGGCTAAAAATGAGCAGGATGGTATGGTGCTGAAAAAGATGGATTTGTACTATGAGTTTGGTGTTGGTTTTGATTCTTACCTGAATTATTTCAGGTTATCTACTGAGTTAAAAATGTCTATTGGTATCAGAGATGTTCTTGACCATGATGGTACCGGGGAATTGTTAGATATGCCATACACCCAGGCAATTGATAAAATGACCTCCCGTATTTTTGTGCTCTCCTTTTATTTTGAGTAAATGTTTTTTTAAAAGATTAGATAAATATTATTATCAGGCTTTCAAATTGACCCAAAATATCACCAGCTAATGAATCATGGCTGCAGATTTATGGTTAACATTGAACTTATATAGCTAGTGGTCAATAGCTACTAAGATACTTTTGTTTTGGTACTATAAACTAATCACTAATTCACTATCTTTGCGCTCTCTATTTAGTAAAGAATGAAAAAAGACATTGCATTAAGATTAACTCCGCAGGAGGCTTCTGACGAGAAATATTATAAGCCTTTGGTGGCAAAAAAAATGAAAGTTCATCCTGATAAAATTACATCTATCAGGATTAGGAAGCGATCTATTGATGCCCGCCAACGCCAGGTGATGGTACAGTTATATCTTGATGTATATGCCAACGCTCCTGCACCGGAAAAAGAGTTAGTGACATTTGAATATCCTGATGTTTCTAATAAACCCGAAGTCATTGTGGTCGGAGCAGGACCCGGAGGCTTGTTTGCTGCTTTGCGTTTAATAGAGTTAGGTTTTAAGCCTATCGTATTGGAACGCGGAAAGGAAGTAAATGAACGTAAAAAAGATATTGCTCTTCTTAATAGAAATAATCCGGTAAACCCCGAATCGAATTATGCATTTGGTGAAGGTGGTGCCGGAACTTTCTCCGACGGTAAATTATATACACGAAGTACCAAACGAGGAGATTTTAATAAGGTTTTAAATGTGCTTCGTTTTCATGGGGCACAGGAAGATATATTGATTGATGCGCATCCTCATATAGGAACTGACCGACTTCCCGGTGTTATCAAAAAAATGAGGGAATCAATTATTACTGCCGGTGGAGAAGTGTTGTTTAATGCTATGGTTGCTGATTTAATTATTGATAATCAGAAAGTAAAAGGTGTGGTTTTAAAAGATGCTACCCGTATTTTGGGCGAAGCTGTTATTTTGGCAACAGGGCATTCGGCAAGGGATGTATATGCCATGCTTCATCAAAAGTCGATTCTGCTGGAGGCCAAAACATGGGCTATGGGTGTAAGAGTAGAACATCCACAGGAACTGATCGATCAAATTCAATATCATTCACCTGATGGTCGTGGTGAGTATTTGCCTGCTGCATCTTATAATTTCTCTTGTCAGGTGCAGGAAAGAGGAGTGTATTCTTTTTGTATGTGTCCGGGAGGCTTTATTGTTCCGGCTATGACAGGGGAAAATGAAATGGTGGTTAATGGCATGTCTCCCTCACTGAGGAATTCTCCTTATGCTAATTCAGGTATGGTGGTTGAAATTCGACCCGAAGATATTCCGGATGAGTTTAAGCAGCATGGTGTTTTGGCTGGTTTAGAATATCAAAAAGAGGTGGAGCGCCTTTGTTATATAAATGGAGGACAAAATTTAATTGCTCCGGCTCAACGACTCACTGATTTTGTGGATTCTCGCTTGTCTTTTGATCTACCTTCCACATCGTACGTTCCAGGAACTATTGCTTCACCATTGCATTTTGTTTTGCCTGATCCTATTACTGTGCGCCTGCAGGAAGGATTTAAACAGTTTGGAAAATGGGCTAAAGGGTTTATTGATCACGAGGCAGTTGTGTTGGGAACCGAATCCAGAACATCTTCTCCGGTGCGTATTCCCCGCGATTCCTATACTCTTGAGCATACACAGATTAAAGGTCTTTTCCCTTGTGGTGAAGGAGCTGGCTATGCTGGAGGTATTGCTTCTTCAGCTATTGATGGTGAAAAATGTGCCGATGCTACTGTTAGAATGATCACAGAAAAGTAGAGAATGCCTTTTTATATAAAAAAGAAATATGTTCAATACTTAACATCTGTTGAAAAATAAGTCGATCTAAAGCTTATCTTTTAGTCCTGTCTTTATAATCTTCGCTTAAACTCAGATAATGTAATGGCTGTAGCTGTAGATACGTTGAGTGATTCAGAATAATCATCGCTATTTGCAAAGTTGGGTATCAGTAATTTCTCTGTGACCAGATTTTTTATGCCATTTGAAATACCGTTTCCCTCATTACCCATTACGATAATACCATGTTTACTTAAGGTTTTTGAATATATATTCTGACCATCTAAAAAGGTGCCATAAACCGGAATGCCTGTTTTTATCTGCTGAGAAATGAAGTTTTCAAGGTCGGTGTAGTAAACATTAACTCTGGCGATAGCTCCCATAGTTGCCTGAACAACCTTGGGATTGTATACGTCAACAGTTGTTTTTGAGCAGACAATATTTCGAATGCCAAACCAATCGGCCAACCGAATGATCGTTCCCAGGTTACCCGGGTCTTGAATGCCATCTAGGGCAATACATAAGGAATTGTCAAAAGAAATAGAGGATAGTGCTTTGTTCGTGATCTCACAAATCGCAATTACAGGCGATGCTGTTTTTAATTGCGTAATTTTTTTTAAATACCTGAAATCTGTCTCGTTAATTTCAATGTTGTTTTCTTTATGTAGGGAAAAATGGTGTTCTTCTATCCATTCTTTACATGCATAAATACATTTAATTCTTATAGACGAAGGAATAAGGTCAGCTACCAATTTTTCACCTTCAGCAATGAAAAGTTGATTGCTGTCTCTGTATTTCTTTTTGGCTAGAGAATTAATTAATTTTATTTTGTTCTGGCTAATCATATTTTTAACAATAGATTGTGCAAATTTACTTTAATCCATCAGAAATAAATACTTTTGCATCAAAATTGCTGTAAGACATCGAAAAAATGAATATTTGTTCTACTAATCTTCTACCTTTATTTTAAATAGCAAACGTAAATTGAGACATCTTTTATTATATAGTATTATTGCGCTACTTATCTGTAGCTGTAGTTCGGTTAAATATGTTCCCGATAACGAATATTTATTAGATAAAATTGAAATTAATAATTCAGCCCGGAATATTTCCAATGAAAAATTTAAACCTTATATCAAACAGAATCCTAATGTACAGATTTTTGGTTTGTTTAAATTTCATTTGGGGATGTATAATCTGGCAGGTAGAGATTCGGCGAAGGGAATTAATAAGTGGCTCAAACGGGTAGGTGAAAAACCTGTGTTGTATGATGATTTTTTAGCTAAAAAAACAGCCGAAGAATTTAAGTTGTTTATGCAAAACAAAGGGTATTTTTATGTTTCGGTGGTTGATACAGCTATTGTTAAACGAAAAAAGAAAGTCAAGTTAAGATTTGATATTGAGGCCGGAAGACAGTTTAAGCTGAATCAGGTGAATTTTAAGGCTGAAGATACAGTTATACAAAGGTTTGTACTTGAAGATGCTGATCAAAGTTTGCTTAAGAAAGGAAAGCCCTTTGATGTGGCCATGCATGATGCCGAACGGGAAAGGATAACCAAAAGTCTGCGAGATCGTGGTTTCTATGAATTTTCGAAAGAATTTATTTATTTTAGAGTCGATAGCTCAAAGGGAGAGTATATCATTAATGATTCCATTTTAATAAAAAACCCCCGTAAAGAATTTCTCCCCCAAAAGGATACGGCGCTCGTACATACTTCCTTTAGGGTTAAGGATGTTTTTTTTAGGATGAATTATGATTCTCATCTGGCATTAAATGAAAAAGAAACTTATTTTAATAGGTTTGATACCTTACGGTACGGTGATTATTATTTTTTATATATCGATAAGATAGGTGTAAAACCTGAGGTACTGATAAATTCTACTTACATCCTGCCAGGGCAATTGTATCAGACCAGTTTAGTGGATAAAACTCAGTCGTTGCTTTCTGGGCTTAAACTGTATCGTTTTATTAATATTCGTTTTGAGGTAACGGACCAACCGGATAGCGACTCTCCTAATGATGAGGAAAAGTGGCTCAATTGCTATATTCAATTGGTGCCAGCCAAGAGTCAATCATATTCGGTCGATATTGAAGGTCTTAATTCCTCAGGTAACCTTGGGGCGGGGGGTAATTTTGAATATCAACATAAAAATTTATTTAAGGGAGCTGAGCAGTTTACCCTTAGTTTAGGTGCTTCCATGCAAAATCAGTTTAACAGGCAGAGTGAAGAGTTTAATACCCAGGAAGTGGGTGTTGAAGCAGGTATTGTTTTTCCAAAGTTCTGGATGCCTTTTAAGGTGCAGAAATTCAGGCAACGCTATAATCCTAAAACATCTCTTTCAACAGCCTATAACTATCAACGGAGACCAGACTATACCCGAACCATCGCAAATGGTAAACTTAGTTATTTATGGAAATCAGGAAAATATCTTTCTCATCAGGTGACGCCGGTTGGAATTAATTTTGTGTTGATATCCGATATTGATAGTACCTTTGAAAGTGAAATTGAAGATACTTACCTGGAGTACTCCTACAAAGATCACTTGATCACTAATATATCATATTCTTTGGTGTATAACCAGCAGGAAGTAAATAGGAAAAAGGATTTTTGGTATTTAAGCTGGAATATAGAGGAAGCTGGTAACTTATTGAATCTGGGTATGTCTTATTTGTCTTCAAAAACAGATAGTGGCTATTATGAAGTGTTGGGTAACCGCTATGCTCAGTATGTGCAAAGCGATGTAGATATTCGTTATCATCATTACCTTAATAAGATTAACAATATGGCCTATCGTTTCTATTTGGGAGTAGGTTATCCCTATGGTAATTATAATGTTCTTCCATTCGAAAAGCGCTATTTTTCAGGAGGAGCCAATAGTGTAAGGGCCTGGCCCGTTCGTGGACTTGGGCCAGGTTCGTATAATGAGGATGATGATGATTATTATAATCAAACAGGAGATATTAAGCTGGAATTAAACGCCGAATATCGTTTTAAATTATTTTGGATCCTGGAGGGTGCCTTCTTCGTGGATGTTGGTAATATTTATACTATCCGAAAAGATATTAGCCCGGATGGTGGTTTATTTCAGTTTGGTAATTTTGCCAGTAAATTAGGAGTTGGTACAGGGCTGGGTATGCGCTTCGATTTTAAATATTTTATTTTTCGCTTAGATACGGGTTTAAAAATCCATGATCCCGAAGAAGCATCGGGTGAGCGATGGATCCCTGCAAGTAGAAGGTATACATGGGATGATACCGCTTTTAATTTTGCCATAGGATACCCATTCTAATTACAAAATTTGAACTTAATCTATTGATATATAAAAAGTCTACAGGTGAGGATGATTTGGTGAGGATGGCACATCGTATGTATAAAACAAAACATTCATGCTCTAAAGTATAAAAAAACCATTATGCAATTACTCTGGTAAGTGGTTTTTATTTTGTACTTTTGACGGAAAATAACTAGATAGCGATTAGGTTAAATAAATAGAAGCCTATAGTGATGTAAATTGTTAGTGTATAAACATGTAATTATTGTTTGTGAGCAACAATTGTTTAAAGCAGAATAATTATTATCCATTGATGATTCTTTCCTTGTTTGGATGGGAAAGTATCTAAATTTTTAAATAATAGACACAATGAAACAAAGAGTTTTGGATGTAGTAAAACCAGGTGTTGTAACTGGTGAAGATGTTACTAAATTATTTCAGGTTGCAAAAGCAAATGGTTTTGCAATTCCTGCAGTTAATGTAGTAGGTACTGATTCTATTAATGGAGTATTAGAGGCTGCAAAAGTGGTTAATTCTCCTGTTATTATTCAGTTATCTAACGGTGGTGCTGCTTTTTATGCAGGAAAAGGAATTGGTCTGGAAGGTCAGCAAGGTGCTATTTTAGGTGCTGTTTCTGCTGCTAAGCATGTTCATCAGGTGGCTGAGGCTTATGGTGTACCTGTTGTACTTCACACAGACCACGCTGCTAAAAAATTACTTCCTTGGATTGATGGACTTTTAGAGGCTGGTGAAAAGTATTTTGCAGAAACAGGAAAACCATTGTTCAGCTCTCATATGCTTGACCTTTCAGAAGAGCCTCTTGATGAAAACCTTGAGCTTTGTAAGAAATATTTCGAGAGAATGAACAAAATCGGTATGACTATCGAGATTGAATTAGGAATTACAGGTGGTGAGGAAGATGGTGTTGATAACTCTGACGCTGATCATGCTCTTCTTTATACTCAACCTGAGGAAGTGAATCAAGCTTATGAAGTATTGAAATCAGTAGGTCCTAACTTTACTATTGCTGCTTCATTTGGTAATGTACACGGAGTATATAAGCCAGGTAATGTTGTATTGACTCCAAAAATCCTTGATAATTCTCAGAAATTCATCGAAAAGAAACATGGCTTGTCAAATAACCCTGTAAGCTTTGTGTTTCATGGTGGATCAGGTTCTTCTTTAGAAGAGATTCGTGAGGCTATTGGTTATGGTGTTGTTAAAATGAATATCGATACAGATACTCAATGGGCTACATGGGATGGTATCCGTAAATTCGAAGCTAAAAATCACGATTACCTACAAGGTCAAATTGGTAACCCTGATGGGGATGACAAACCAAATAAGAAGTTCTACGATCCTCGCGTATGGTTGCGTGCAGGACAAGTATCTTTAGTAGAAAGATTAAAAGTTGCTTTCAATGATCTAAATTGTATTGATGTATTGTAACAAATTACATTAAATTTATAAAAAGCCCTCGTCATTTTGATGGGGGCTTTGTTTTTATGTACTTTTTTAGTTTTTTTACCACGGCAAATGGATAAATAAAAAAATAATGGGAGAGAAAAGGAGTCATAAACGCGATAGTTTTGGAAGTAAGTTTGGAGTTATTGCTGCTGCTGCCGGTTCGGCAATAGGTTTGGGTAATATTTGGAAGTTTCCCTATATCACCGGAATTTACGGAGGAGCTGCTTTTTTGTTTGTTTACCTTGGATTTATCGCTCTGATTGGCTTACCTGTTATGTTATCTGAATTTATTATTGGACGTAAGTCTCGTAAGAATGCCTATGGAGCATTTGCAAAACTCGCACCTAAATCTTTTTGGAAACATATAGGAATATTTGGAGTGGGGGCTGCATTTTTAATTTTATCTTTTTATGGTGTTGTGGCTGGTTGGAGTATTCGTTATGTCGTTTTCTCCCTTGGATCGGTGTTTCATTCCGATGCAGCATCAATTAGTCATTTCTTTGAGTCATTTAAAACTTCTCCTCTAAAGCCTCTTGCTTTTCAAATAGCATTTATGATAGCTACTGCTTCAATCGTTATTATTGGGGTGCAAAAAGGAATTGAAAGGTTCTCAAAAATACTGATGCCATTGTTGTTGGTTATTATTGTTGTTCTTTGTTTGAGGGCTGTTACCTTGCCCGGAGCCGGAGAAGGCTTGAAATTTTTGTTTAAACCTGACTTTTCTAAATTAACCTTCGAAGGAATATTAAGCGCCTTAGGCCATGCTTTTTTCTCTTTGAGTCTGGGCATGGGAACACTCATTACCTATGGTAGTTATGTGAAAAAAGATAATAACTTATTAAGAACGGCTATTCAGGTAACCCTAGCAGATACGGTAATTGCTATATTGGCAGGGATTGCTATTTTTCCTGCTGTATTTGCTTTTGGTATTTCTCCTGATGCAGGTCCGGGCTTAATATTTAAAACATTGCCAAATGTGTTTATGCATATGCCTGGAGGTGTTTATTTTTCTATTATGTTTTTTGTGCTATTAACAATAGCAGCGCTGACTTCTGCGATCTCAATTTTAGAAGTTGTTGTGGCATACTGTAGCGAAGAATTGAAAATAAAACGGAATGTCGCCACTGTTATTGCTGCAGTTATTATTACCTTATTGGGAATTATTTGTTCCTTGTCATTGGGAATATATGCCGATTATGATATACTGGGTCTTAATGTTTTTGACTTATTGGATTTTATTTCTTCAAATATTTTACTGCCGCTTGGAGGGATGTTTATTGCCCTGTTTATAGGATGGAAAATGGGCGCTCGTAAAGTTGCAGAAGAGCTTGCACATGGTGGCGGACTGAAAGGTGTTTATTTATCTGTTTTCATGTTTTTAGTAAAGTTTGTGGCTCCTATTGCCATATTTTTAGTGTTTATTAAAGGTGTTAAAATATTAGATTATTTTATCGCACTTTTTTAAATAGAGTTAGTTTTATATTCTTGTGTAATATCGATATAGAATCTTTTTTATAATTCATAGATTAGTTTTAATTTTATTATGGTCAAGTCATTAGCGTTCTAATGTATGTTGAGTAATCAGGACTGTAAGTTAAGACTATGTGGAAAGATTTTTTTTATTATACACGCGGAGAGCAACGCGGTATTGTTATCCTTTTGTTTTTAATAGCTGTTGTTTTTTTGATAAGGATTACGATGCCATACTGGTCAACCCCAAAGGAGTTAACGCAGCAAGAGCTGTTATTTATGGCACAAATACAGGCCATAAATGATAGTGTTAATCAAAGTGAAGGTTTACCTGTTCAGGATTCTCTTTTTGCTTTTAATCCTAATACAATTACTTCAACAGAACTAAATAAACTTGGCTTTTCAAAGTATCAACAAAATGCCTTTTTGGCTTATCGCAAAAAGATAAGGTCTTTTAAAAATATCAATCAAATTCATCGGGTCTATGGCTTAGATTCTGCTTTTGTTCAAAAACTTGCCGATTCTATCATTTGGGATGTTAAGTACAAAGCTACCTCAATAGAAGATAGAGCTGAATCAATTATTTGGATTGACTTTAATAAAGAAGATACAGCTTTTTATGAGCAATATATTGTTTCAGTTGCAGTTAAAGATTCTGTTCTCAAAATGTTGCATGATTATACGATAGTCAAATCTCTTCCTTTGTCAAAAGTCAAAAGTTATAGCGATGAGCAACTTCTGGCCTGGTTACAAAATAATAAAAGGGAAAAAAAATGGAGAAACTCTAAGGATGTGCCAACTGATTTAAAAATAGAACTCAATGCCGCTGATACGCTGGAGTTAAAACAACTTAGGGGTATTGGTAGTGTTCTGTCTAAGCGGATAATAAATTATCGAAATTCTTTAGGTGGTTTTTATTCCGTTGAGCAGTTAAAAGAGGTTTATGGAATCTCAGAGTTGCTATTTGAGCAAATAAAAGAGTACGTAACAGTGAGTGAAGAAGGAGTTAAAAAGTTTAGTTTGGATAAGGATAGTATATCTGTTATGAGCAGACATCCTTATTTTAAATATAAGCAGGTTATTGTGCTGGTTAATCATTACAGAAAAGAAAAGAGTTTAAAGAATTCTGATGTTTTAAATTTGAAGGTCATTTCAGAGAAGGAATGGGAAAAGATGAGGCATTATTTGATTATTGACGAGGAGTAATATCGATTGTGTCGTTAAGAGAGCCTTATCTGCGCTTCGCTTGAAGTATTCAAGCAATACTATATAGGAATTATACCAACATTTAATCAGGTTGATGTCAATTCCGAAAAGGTATAATTTGCTAATATGGTTTAGTTGAGTATTTAATAAGTATAGAAATTTAGCTTATTGTTTTTCCAAAGAAAGAACAGGTGAATAATAAAGAGAAGAAGTAAATCAGTTTCAATTGTTGACAGACCATTTATCCATGCGAAATAAATTACAGTGTTTACCTGTGTTTTAAAGGGACTTACGAAAAAATAATTTCTAAATATTTGTAGCTATCGATAATCTTTAGTTTATTTGTACCCGCAAATAATAAGGGTGTTGGCGATTTTTCTATCGGAATAGCTTGATTATTTGGAGGTTAGTATTTAAATTTGTAGCGCAAAATAAAAATTTCAAAGGAGAAAATTATGATTGTTATTCCGATTAAAGAAGGTGAAAACATTGAAAGAGCTTTAAAAAAATTCAAAAGAAAATTTGAAAAGACCGGAGCAATGCGCGAGTTGCGTTCACGTCAGGCTTTTACAAAACCTTCTGTAGTAAGAAGAGAGGAAGTTAAGAAAGCTGTTTATATTCAAAAATTACAGCAGGACGAAGATTAAAAAAAATTGAGACCAATTACTGGAAAAATTAGTATATTCGTTTATACAAATTAGTAAGATAGGTCTTGGATGATTTTAATTCAATCGTTTTTAAAGTATTTAGAGTTCGAGAAGCGCAGTTCGCAGTATACATTGGTTTCTTACCGCTGCGATCTCGAACAATTTATTTCTTTTTCAGAAGAAAAGGAGATCAACACGGTTGTGCAGGTTACCAGGAAGCATGTTCGTAATTGGATTGTGAACTTAGTGGAAGCTGGGCTTGCACCCAAAAGTGTAAATCGTAAAGTTACTTCTCTAAAGTCATACTTCAAATTCCTCATGAGAGAAGGAGTTGTTGAAGTAAATCCAGTTGATGGGGTGCCTACCCCGAAGTTAGCGAAAAAATTACCTGTTTTTGTACGTGATTCTGAAATGAATCTGTTGTTGGATGAAATTCCTTTCCCTGAAAATTATGAGGGCACTCGGGATAAACTTATATTGGAATTGTTTTATGGTTCAGGTATGCGTTTGTCTGAGTTGGTCAATCTTCAGGATAGGGACTTTGATTTGGGACAGGGGCTTGTTAAGGTTACGGGTAAATTTAATAAGCAAAGAATTATTCCCATGTATGATAGTTTATCAAATATGGTGAGAGATTATTTGAAAATACGAAACGGTAGTTTTTGTGGAGATAGGGCCGATGCTTTCTTTCTTACCGCAAAAGGAGTAAAGGTGTATCATAAATTGGTATATCGAGTGGTGAAAAAATATCTATCACAAGTAACTACCTTGCATAAAAAAAGCCCCCACGTTCTTCGGCATTCATTTGCTACCTCCTTGTTAAACGCAGGAGCTGACTTAAATGCCATTAAAGAGTTGTTAGGGCATGCTAATCTCAATGCCACTGAGGTGTATACACATAGTAGCTTTGAGAAAATTACCGATATATATAATCAGGCCCATCCGAGGTCTTAATTAAAAGGAGGATTAAGTATGAATATTACGATTCAATCAGTGAAGTTTATTGCAGCAGATCGTTTACAAAGCTTTATCGAGCAAAAGGTAAATAAGTTGGATGTTTTTTTTGACAAAATTATTGATGCGGAAGTAATTCTTAAGCTCGATAAGTCAGAAAACTCAGAAAATAAAGTGGCTGAAATAAGATTGAAAGTGCCGGGTGCAGAAATGTTTGCGAAAAAACAGTCTAAGTCTTTTGAAGAGTCTGTCGATCTTTCCTGTGAGGCTCTGCGTAAGCAGTTGATTAAGAATAAAGAAAAGGTTAAGACTAAATAATCGAAAAAAAAGTAATTATTTTTGTGTTCTTAAAAAATAATTATACATTTGCACACCGTTTTAGGAAAGTGAGTTAATAACACTTAAATAAAGAATAAGATAGGCTGATTGTTGAAAGGTGATCAGCCTATTGAATGCAATAAAGTAACCTTTTAACGAAAAGGTGATAAGGGAAGATACCAAAGTGGCCAACTGGGGCGGACTGTAACTCCGCTGACTTTCGTCTTCGTAGGTTCGAATCCTGCTCTTCCCACAAGAACCAGAAAAATATTGAAATTATCTCGGGAATGCGAAGTTTTTTGATTTTTAATTCATTACCTTTGTAGCCCCGAATCAAAAGCGGGAGTAGCTCAGCTGATAGAGCATTAGCCTTCCAAGCTAAGGGTCGCGGGTTTGAATCCCGTCTCCCGCTCAAATGCCGATGTAGCTCAGGGGTAGAGCGTTTCCTTGGTAAGGAAGAGGTCATGGGTTCAAATCCCATCATTGGCTCCATTCTGGTTCGGAATTTTAAAAAATTATAAGTTAATATCTAATTGTCTAATTATTCGAGTTATGGCTAAAGAACATTATGACA
Source organism: Saccharicrinis sp. (assembly GCA_041584155.1). GTDB lineage: Bacteria > Bacteroidota > Bacteroidia > Bacteroidales > Marinilabiliaceae > Saccharicrinis. Next base: position 5,131 of record JBFHEL010000011.1, on the reverse strand, counting down.
GGTCAAAGCCTCACGTGAACATCGGTACAATTGGTCACGTTGACCACGGTAAAACCACTTTAACTGCTGCAATTACAAAAGTGTTGTCAGAAAAGGGATTTTGTGATGCAAAGGATTTTGATCAAATTGACAATGCTCCTGAAGAGAAAGAAAGGGGTATTACAATTAACAGTGCTCACGTAGAGTACTCAACCGCAAACCGTCACTATGCGCACGTTGACTGTCCAGGTCACGCCGATTATGTGAAGAACATGGTAACTGGTGCTGCCCAGATGGATGGTGCTATCATTGTAGTAGCTGCTACTGATGGTCCTATGCCTCAAACTCGTGAGCACATCCTATTGGCTCGTCAGGTAAATGTGCCTAGATTGGTTGTGTTTATGAACAAAGTAGACATGGTTGATGACGAGGAGCTTTTAGAGCTTGTTGAAATGGAAATCCGTGAGCTATTAGACTTTTATGAGTTTGATGGTGATAACACTCCTGTTATTCAAGGTTCTGCCTTGGGTGGATTAAATGGAGAAGAAAAATGGGTTGAGAAAATCATGGAGTTAATGGATGCTGTTGATACATGGATTCCAATTCCTCCACGTGATATTGATAAGCCTTTCCTTATGCCTATTGAGGATGTATTCTCTATTACAGGCCGTGGTACTGTTGCTACAGGTCGTATTGAGACTGGTACTATCCACACAGGTGATGAAATGCAAATCATTGGTCTTGGTGCTGCTGGTAAAAAGACTGTTTGTACTGGTGTAGAAATGTTCCGTAAGATTCTTGATGACGGACAAGCTGGTGATAACGTAGGTCTTTTATTACGTGGTATTGATAAAGACGAAGTAAAAAGAGGTATGGTTCTTGGTGCTCCAGGATTAATCACTCCTCATACTAAATTTAAAGCTGAGGTTTATATCTTGAAGAAAGAAGAAGGTGGTCGTCACACTCCTTTCCACAATAAATATCGTCCTCAATTTTACCTACGTACACTTGATGTAACAGGAGAGATTACTCTTGCTGAAGGAACAGAAATGGTAATGCCTGGTGATAACGTAACAATCACTGTTGAGCTTATCTACCCTGTTGCTATCGATCAAGGTCTTCGTTTTGCTATCCGTGAAGGTGGTAGAACTGTAGGAGCTGGTCAGGTAACTGAAATTATTGAGTAATCAATATATGGTATAAATGGAAAGGTACTGCCTTTCCATTTTAATACACGGGTGTAGCTCAGTTGGTAGAGCACTGGTCTCCAAAACCAGTGGTCGGGAGTTCGAGCCTCTCCGCCCGTGCTCCGCCGGATAAAAAATCCTCTGTGGTTGTTATCCGGCAAATTAGTGAAAAGGAATAGGGATTTTTTTTTAAAACCCTATGCTGTTTATGGTAATCATTAAAGAGGAATCTTGTGAGCAAAATAGTTAATTACTTTAAGGACGTTCAAAACGAATTGGTGAATAAAACATCATGGCCTACCTGGCCTGAATTGCAGAATAGCGCATTGGTTGTTATGACAGCTTCTGCTATCATTGCTACGATTGTTTATGGTATGGATGTATCGTTTGAAAAAGTGCTTAATATGGTTTACAATCAGCTTTACTAATAATATTGAATTAGCCGATGAGTAACGTTGAAAAAAAATGGTACGTTTTAAGAGCCATTGGAGGAAAAGAAAAAAAAGTAAAGGAAAGCGTTGAAAATGAAATTGAACGCTTAAATTTGCATGATTATATATCGCAGGTTCTTATTCCAACCGAAAAAGTATATCAAATACGTAACGGAAAGAAAATTAGTAAAGAACGTAATTATTTTCCGGGTTATGTGATGATTGAAGCGGCTTTGGTTGGTGAAATCCCTCATATTTTAAAAGGCATTACTAATGTAATTGGTTTTTTAGGTGACAGGGATAATAGTGCTGTACCTTTACGTATGTCTGAGGTAAATCGTATTTTAGGTAAGGTAGATGAATTATCTGATACCGAGAATACAGAAATGGATATCCCTTATTTTGTAGGGGAAACAGTTAAGGTTATCGATGGTCCCTTTAATGGTTTTAACGGGGTTATTGAGGATGTTAACGAAGAAAAAAGAAAATTACAGGTGATGGTGAAAATTTTTGGTAGAAAAACACCACTTGAACTTAGTTTTCTTCAGGTTGAGAAAGAATCATAGGTTATTCACACTTGTATGTATACGCTTCCATAAAAGGATTTATTCTTTTATCACTGCAAGTAAATTGAATATGCCAGATCTTTATTATATATAAATAACTAATTAGAATTGCTACATGGCTAAACAAGTAGAAACTTTTATCAAATTACAGATAAAAGGTGGAGCAGCAAACCCTTCACCACCGGTAGGACCTGCGTTAGGTGCTAAAGGTGTTAACATTATGGAGTTTTGCAAGCAATTCAATGCCAGAACTCAGGAAAAAGCAGGTAAAGTTTTACCAGTTGTTATTTCGGTGTATACAGACAAATCTTTTGATTTTGTTATTAAAACTCCACCAGCAGCTGTTCAACTTTTAGAGGCTGTTAAGCTTAAGAGTGGTTCTGCTGAACCAAACCGTAAAAAGGTTGGATCAGTAACTTGGGACCAGGTGAAAGCAATTGCTGAGGATAAAATGGCAGATTTGAATTGTTTTACAGTTAGCTCTGGTATGAAGATGATTGCTGGAACTGCCAGAAGTATGGGAATCACTGTTGATGGTGAATTTCCTGGTGATAATTAATTAATACCATTTTGGAGTTATGACAAAACTAACAAAGAATAAGAAGTTAGCGTTAGATAAAATCGAAGCCGGAAAGCAATATTCGCTTGAGGAAGCAGCCAAATTGGTGAAAGAAGTTACCACTACAAAATTTGATGCTTCGGTAGATGTTGACGTACGGTTAGGTGTTGATCCAAGAAAAGCCAACCAAATGGTAAGGGGTGTATGTACTTTGCCTAATGGTACTGGTAAACAAGTTCGTGTACTTGTTTTGTGTACTCCTGATAAAGAGGAGGAAGCAAAAGCTGCAGGTGCTGATTTTGTTGGATTGGATGAATACGTGGAAAAAATCAAAGGAGGTTGGACTGATGTTGATGTAATCATTACTATGCCTAGTGTGATGGCTAAAGTTGGACAGTTGGGACGTGTTTTAGGTCCTCGCGGTTTAATGCCTAACCCTAAGAGTGGAACGGTTACAATGGATGTCGGTAAAGCGGTTAATGAGGTAAAAGCCGGTAAAATTGACTTTAAAGTTGATAAATTCGGTATTATACATGCTTCTATTGGAAAAGTATCCTTTGATGAAAATAAAATTGTTGAAAATGCAAGAGAGTTTTTAAATGTAATTAATAAACTTAAACCATCTTCAGCAAAAGGTACTTACATTAAAAGCATTAGTCTTTCAAGTACCATGAGTCCCGGTATTCGTGTTGATGCTAAATCGGCTGATGCCTAATGTTAAACTAACTGAAAAAAGGAATCATGAATAAGGAAGATAAAAGCTTACTTGTAAAAGAACTTACTCAAAATATTACTGACTATAGCCATTTTTATGTGGTGGATGCCGGTGGTTTAAATTCGGGTAAAACGAGTAACCTTCGTAGAGAGTGTTTCAAGAAAGAAATCAAAATGATGGTAGTGAAAAACGCCCTTTTTGTTAAAGCTCTTGATCAAATCGAAGGTGATTTTGCACCATTATATGATGCGTTGGTTGGTTCTACAGCTATATTCTTCTCAAACGTAGGTAATACACCTGCCAAATTAATTAAAGAGTTTGGTAAGGCAAATAAAAAACCGATTTTAAAAGGTGCTTACGTTGAGGAATGTTTGTATGTAGGCGAAGAGAACTTAGAAGCGCTTGTGAATATCAAGTCTAAGGATGAACTTATCGGCGATATCGTTGCTCTATTACAGTCACCAGCTAAGAATGTTATTTCTGCTCTTCAATCAGGTGGCTCAACAATACATGGAGTATTGAAAACATTAGCAGAAAAAGAATAAAGAAAAGTAAAAAATTAATATTTTAATAAATAAAGAAATGGCAGATTTAAAGAAGCTTGCTGAAGAATTAGTTAACTTAACAGTTAAAGACGTTAACGAACTTGCAAATATCCTTAAAGAAGAATATGGTATTGAGCCTGCTGCTGCAGCTGTTGCGGTTGCTGGTCCTGCTGCTGGTGGTGATGCCGGTGATGCTGCAGAGCAAACTGAATTTGACGTGATCTTAAAATCAGCAGGTAGTTCTAAACTAGCTATCGTTAAGCTTGTGAAAGAAATGACTGGTGTTGGTCTTAAAGAAGCTAAAGAATTAGTTGACAAAGCGCCTGCTCCATTGAAAGAGAAAATTTCTAAAGAAGAAGCTGAAGCATTAAAAACTCAATTAACAGAGGCTGGAGCAGAAGTTGAACTTAAGTAATTACTACTACCTTAATATAGGGAACGGTTTAGGGACTTATCAGAGATAAGTTCCTAAGCCTTTTTATGCATTTATGTTATTAAGTTCAATTAATATTGCTGATAGATGACTCCAACTACCACAAGCGAAAGGATTAGCTTTGCTTCTATTAAAAATCAGCTGGATTATCCTGATTTTTTAGAAGTCCAATTAAAATCATTCCGTGAATTCTTCCAACAGGGTACTACCCCTGAAGAAAGAAAAGAAGAGAGATTATTCCAGGTTTTTCAGGAGAATTTCCCTATCACGGATACAAGAAACAATTTTGTACTTGAGTTTCTTGATTTCGGTATTGACCCACCAAGATACAGCTTACAAGAGTGTGTCGAACGAGGACTGACCTTTAGTGTCCCATTAAAGGCTAAGTTGAAATTATATTGTACCGATCCCGAACATGAAGATTTTGATACAGTAGTTCAAGATGTGTATCTTGGTACTGTACCATATATGACCGATAAAGGAAGTTTCATTATTAATGGAGCCGAAAGGGTTGTTGTATCCCAGCTGCACCGTTCACCAGGTGTGTTTTTTGGTCAAAGTACCCACGCTAATGGTACAAAACTTTATTCAGCTCGTATTATTCCTTTTAAAGGTTCCTGGATAGAATTTGCCACTGATATTAACAGTGTGATGTATGCCTACATCGACAGGAAGAAAAAATTACCTGTAACCACTTTGCTTCGTGCTATTGGTTA
>JBFHEL010000010.1:0-28706 GCA_041584155.1 Saccharicrinis sp. | reverse complement strand
AAATTGATGGGCCTTATGGAGAAATAAAAAGTATAAAAAAAGGTCCGGTACATCATTATAATATACCGGACCAACCATAAAGTGTTATTTGTTTATAATCGGGATATTGTTACAGACTTTTGGGCTTCAACCTGTATAGGTTTATTGTATACAAACAGCTCAATAGTTTTTTGTGCATGCGATAATATTTCCACCTCTTTGGCGGTAACTCTGACCTCCAGGTCTTTCCCTTTGAAACGGATACGGAAGGCATATTCTTGCCATTGTTGAGGAATTGTGGGGTTTAGATAAAGCTTTTCGTCATAAGCTCTTTTCCCACCGAAACCTTCAACAATACTCATCCATGTTCCTGCCATGCTGGTAATGTGTAGGCCTTCATGTACCTCTGCATTGTAGTCGTCTAAATCAAGACGCGAGGTACGCAAATACATTTCATAGGCCTTTTGTGTGCGGCCTATCTTAGCTGCCAGTACAGAATGGACGCAGGGTGATAATGACGATTCGTGTACCGTTCTAGGTTCGTAGAAATTGAAGTTTCTTTCAATTTCTTCTGTAGTAAACTCCTCTTCCAGTACATACATGCCTTGCAATGTGTCGGCCTGTTTTATAAAGTTGGAGCGTAGTATTCTATCCCATGACCAGTGTTGGTTAATGGGGCGTTGTGAAGGATCCAGATCGGCGGCCATTATTTGCTCCTTGTCCATAAAGCCATCTTGTTGCATATGTACCTGCAATTCCTGGTTATATGGAAAATGCATGTTATTTACGATATCCATCCAACGTTCTGTTTCGCTCTCATTAAAGTTTAACTTTTTAAGTAACTCATTGTAACGTGAAGGATTTGAGTTTTTAACGTACTCCAGCGATTCTTTAGTATATTTTAAACACCAGGTTGCCATTTTATTGGTGTACCAATTGTTGTTGACGTTATTTTCGTATTCATTAGGTCCGGTAACTCCCAGCATCACATATTTGTTACGTGCCTGTGAATAAGTAACCCTCTGGCTCCAGAATCTGGATATCCCCACCAATACCTCTATTCCGTATTCTTCGAGATATTTTTTGTCGCCAGTGTGCCTGATGTAATTATGAATAGCAAAAGCAATGGCTCCATTACGGTGAATCTCTTCAAAGGTAATTTCCCATTCGTTATGGCATTCTTCTCCATTGGCAGTAACCATGGGATAGAGGGCTGCACCATCTGTAAAACCTAATTTCTGTCCGTTTTCAATGGCTCTGGAGAGGTGTTTATATCTGTAAATAAGCAACTGTCGTGTAACAGCTGATGGCGCCGTCATCAAAAAGAAAGGCACACAGTAAGCCTCGGTATCCCAATAGGTTGTTCCACCGTATTTTTCTCCGGTAAAACCTTTTGGACCTACGTTTAAGCGTTCATCTTCACCTGTATAAGTTTGGTTTAAGTGAAAGATATTAAAGCGAATTCCTTGCTGAGCGGCTACATCACCTTTGATTTTAATATCACTGTGTACCCATTTTTCAGCCCATTTTTGTTTGTGTGCATTAAATAGCTGGTCGAAACCTTTTTGGGCAGCATCAGAAGCAAGTTTTTCTGCTTTTTCTCTTAATTGCCTGGGATCATAGTTAAGCGAAGATGTAACACCAACGTATTTCTCAATACATACGGTTTCTCCTTGTTTTACTTCCACTTCTATTTGATTGCCTACCCATTTTTTTAACTGGATGACCTCCGCATTTTTCTTTACAGGCTTTTCGTTGACCTTTATTTGGTATTGCATGGCAAAACCACATCTGAAATCAGATTTTTTTGTTTGCGACTCAAGGTAAGCAGCTCCTTCATTTGCCTGTACATCCAGAATATTCCAGAATTGTTCGTCATAATTCGAATCCTCATTCTTGATGTCTCCATCGATATAGGGTGTGAAACTAATGTTCCCACTAAAATTAAGGGGCGTAACCGAATATCTGATGGCTCCGTTTTCGGTATCGGCAAGGCTAACAAAACGTTTTGTTTTAATATGAACTTTTTTGTTCCCATCGATTATGGCATTAAATTCCCGGGAAAGATAGCCTTCCTTCATATGTAATGTGCGGGTGAAATTTTCTACTGCACATTTATTTAAATCTAACTCAAAGCCAGCTATATTTACGTTTATACCTATCCAATTGGGAGAGTTAAGTACCTTTGCAAAGTACTCAGGGTAACCGTTTTTCCACCATCCTACGCGTGTTTTATCGGGATAATATACTCCGGCGATATAACTTCCCTGCAGGCTCTTCCCTGAATATTTCTCTTCAAAATTAGCTCTTTGACCCATTTTGCCATTTCCTATGCTGAAAATGCTTTCGGATGCCTGATGATTTCTTGGGTTGAAGCCATCTTCGATCACACACCATTCGTCATATTTAAGATATTGTTTCATAATGTCATCTTTTTGATTTTAATCAGTCGTTGAGTGTTTCAAGTAAAGTGATGTTCATTTTATGAAGACCATCAACTACAAAATTTGCTTTTCCCAGTACGTCAGGACTACCAATTCCAATGCATTTCATTCCTCCGGCAATAGCAGCCTCAACACCGGCTTCGGCATCTTCAAAAACCACACATTCATCAGGAGAAATGGCTAGCGCCTCGGCTCCTTTTAAGAATACCTCTGGATCTGGTTTGGCATTTGAAACCTTAGTTCCATCGATTATTGCATCAAAATAGGAGGTAAGTTTCAGTCTCTCCAAAATGGTCATGGCATTTTTACTGGCCGACCCTAATGCAATTTTTATTCCTGATTTTTTTAGTTGTTGTAAAAAATCGGTGGTTCCGGGAAGAATTTCTTCCGGTCCCATTTTTAGTATATATGTTAGATAATTTTCATTTTTTTTGGTTGCCAAAGCAAGCTTTTCTTCCTCACTTTTCTCAACTCCTCCTATTGATAATAGAATATCTAAAGAAGTCATACGACTCACTCCTTTAAGTCTTTCGTTATCTTCAGGAGTAAAGTCAAATCCCATTTCGTTGGCTAGTTCTTTCCAGGCTATGTAATGATACTTGGCTGTATCTACAATTACTCCGTCTAAATCAAAAAGACAAGCTTTCACATTTCCCATTTTCTTTTTTTTTACTTATGAATTTACTAATGTCGGATGATAAAATTTTATTATGATTTTGCTGGTTTAACAAAAAACACTGAAAGAGCTCCTAAGATCATACTGATGCCTGCAACAACTAGCATAAATATAGCTTCGCCTCCGAAGAAATATTTAAGAATAGAACCGGCAACCAGTCCGCTTAGTATCTGAGGTCCTGCAATGGTAAAGTTGAAAATGCCCATGAAAACACCCATTTTATCAGCAGGTAATGATTCAGACAGGATAGCATATGGCATGGCTAAAATAGCAGCCCAGGCAATTCCTACTCCTATCATAGGGATCATCCACCATACAGCACTACCAGGCACGTCTACTTGTGTAAATAAAAGATTTACATGTACTATATCTCCGCCCTTAAACAGGAAGGTTGATATATATGCTATTCCACCGATAAGCAGGGCTAAGCTATACACGGTCTTGCGCCCTAATTTATTGGCTATTCTGCTCATGAATATTGAAAAAATAGCTGCAAATAAGCTGTAACCAGCAAATAAAATACCAATCCAGTCACCGGCATCCTGTGCAGCCTGCGATGTGCTGTCGCCAATTTCGCAGCCCCAAACATGCTGAGATACAGCAGGTGTGGTATATACCCACATGATATAAAGGGCAAACCAGCTAAAGAATTGAACAATAGCCAACTGGATCATGGTTTTAGGCGTGATTTTCAGTAGTCTGAAAAAACCAATTATCCCCTTGTATTTTGGATCCGCCTTGGTGTTGGTATCCAGTCCTTTGTATTCGGCATACTCTTTGGGTGGATATTCCTTTGTTTTAATAACCGTCCATATGACCGATAATAATAAGGCAGATCCTCCAATATAAAAGGACCAGATTACCGATGGTGGTACTTGTCCTTCAGGGGCCGTATTGGCAATGTTTAATGAGTTGGTTAAAACAAAAGGTAAAATAGAACCAATAACAGCTCCTGCGTTAATCAGGAAACTTTGTGTAGAATAGCCTATGTTGCGCTGATCTTCCGGAGTCATATCGGCTACCAGTGCTCTGAAAGGTTGCATGGTAATATTAAATGAACCGTCCATTAATGCAAACATCAATAAGCCAAAAAGTAATACAGGCATGATGGAAACGACAATGGAGGCATTGGGCATTAAAAACATAGATAAGGCTGCTATGATTGCACCTCCTAGTATATACGGGCTTCTTCTTCCCATGCTGTTCCATGTCCGGTCACTGGCAGAACCAACGATAGGCTGCACAATTAACCCCATCAACGGAGCTGCAATCCAAAACAAAGGCAGGGAGTGTAAATCAGCACCCAGGTTCGATAATATCCTACTTACATTGGCACTCTGCAAGGCAAAGCCCATTTGAATTCCCAGAAAACCGAAACTTACATTCCAGATCTGCCAGAAAGAGAGATGTGGCATCTTCTTCATAAATCAAAAATAATTTATTACAAGTACCTGATATTTGTTTGATGCATCAGGTAATTAATAACGTTGTTGAAATTAATTGAAGTTAAGTGACAGGTATAAATATTAATATACAGTCACTCCAACTTATCCAGGTGAGTAAAATAGGAAAGTAATTCCGATAAGGAATTAACCAGTATGTTATAAATTACTTAAATCGAGTCCAATGATTTAAAATCTGTTAACAAATATAAGGTATAAAAATTAAAAAAACGATTTTTTAATTACGATTCCAAGGTGTTTAAGCCCTTTGTTTTTTGAAGATTATCATATTGCAACCGTTTGCAATAAGGGTAAAAAAAAGTTAAAAATATTTTAGGGTAAGTTTTCGCAACCGTTTGCAAAAACGAATAAAGAAGATTATTTGTATCCTCTTTTTTACAGGTCATAATCGTCAGCTTGCTATTTTATACTGTTGTTGATTCTCTGATTCGTAATACGGGGGTGATTATTTTAGTAGTTGGAATATAAGTTGTCTCCTCGTTTTCTATTTGTTTAATCAATAGCTGAATGGCTTCTTTCCCTATTTCAGTTCCTTTTTGTTCAACGGTAGAAAGAGGCGGGTAAGTGATGGTAGCATTGGGTCCATCACCAAATCCAATGACAGAAATGTGTTCAGGTATCCTGATGTCATTTTTTAATAATACCTGCATAGCTGCAATAGCTGTGGAGTCATTAACCGCAAAAATACCATCTATTTCATTGGCTAATTGTAAAATTTTTGCTGCATTGGCATATACATCTTCACGTGTATCACACTTTATCACATATTTCGGATTAAAAGGAATGCCATTTTCTTCAAGTGCATTGATATAACCGTCTTTTCTGCGTTGACCTATTGACAGATGTGGTGGTCCTGCCAGATGTAATATTTTTTTGCGACCAATAGATATTAAGTGATGAGTAGCAATTTTAGCACCTAAAAAATCATCAATTAATACTTTGTCAGTGTCAATTTCCTGGGGTGCTCTGTCAAAGAAAACCACAGGGATGCCATGATTTATGAGGTTTCTGATATGATCGTACTGAAATGTAGTTTTACTTAAAGACATCAGCACGCCATCAACACGGTTGTCTAATAAGGCCTGTGCATCAATAACCTCTCTGTGATAATCCTCATTCGATTGGCATATCATTACATTGTACCCGGAGGCGTAAGCCATCTTATCTATGCCGGCTATGACCGAAGAGAAAAAATGATGCACTATTTCCGGAATAATAATACCTATGGTATTGGTTTTGCTTCGCCTGAGGTTTAACGCAAGTGCATTGGGACGATAGTTGACTTTCTCGGCAAAGGCCTGTACCATCATTTTTGTTTTGGGACTAATGTCTGGATGATCTTTTAATGCCCTGGAAACGGTAGAGGCGGATATGCCTAACATCTTCGCAATATCCTTTATGGTAACCTGATGAAGTGCCATATATTAAGTTGTCTTCTTTTAAATGTGTGTTAATTTTTAAAGATACAATAAAAGAATAAAAAATGAGCTTTTTGTTCAAAAAACTGTGTGTGAAATATGATATCAAAGGCCTTTAGGGGTTTTAGCCTGCTTCTTCTTAAAAAACAAAAACATGTTATACAACATACGTAATTTTTGCAAACGTCTTCGCAATCGTTTGCGGTGTCGTTTGCGTTAAAAAATGTCAATAATCAATACTTGTATGTTAATAAATGTATAAAAGGTATTCTTTTTTGATATAGATTTGTAGTGTCCAATTAAAAGTAAAATAGTTGTCCAGCGGGACATGTACTGTTATATTTTAATTAAATCCCAATTTAAAATCTCAATTTATATTTAAGAAAATTAAACATGTTTTTTAACTGTTAAATCTTTAGTTTTATGAGTAAATCATTTAGTTTAAACAAAGTCATTTTACTGCTGGCTGGTTTGTTTTTTATAACAAGTCAACTTTCAGCGCAGGAAATGACCATTACCGGTGTTGTAAGCGACGCAGGTACAGGTGAAGTTTTACCCGGAGTTACAGTGGCAATTAAAAATACGACGATGGGTACTATTACTACTCCTGAAGGGAGATATACATTGTCAGCCAAATCAGGTGATATATTAGTGTTTTCATTTATTGGCTTTACAAGTCAGGAGGTTGCGATAACAAATCAGAAAGTTGTGAATATACAACTTGCTGCAGATATTATTGGAATGGATGAGGTTGTGGTAATTGGTTATGGTACCACTAAAAAGAAGGATCTGACAGGGTCTATTCAAACGGTATCTGCCGATGATTTTAATGAAGGAGCGATTTCTTCGCCTCAGCAATTATTAAATGGTAAGGTAGCTGGTGTGCAAATTACAGATGGAGGTGGAGCTCCGGGTACTTCTGCTACTATTAAAATCCGGGGAGGTTCTTCTCTTTCAGCATCCAACGATCCATTGATTATTATTGATGGTGTACCTGTTGATAATGAAGATGTTTCAGGTATGAGAAACCCTTTGAATGTGGTTAATCCTAACGATATTGAAACTTTTACCGTTTTAAAGGATGCATCTGCCACTGCTATTTATGGTAGTAGGGCATCTAACGGGGTAATTATTATTACTACTAAGAAAGGATCAACTAGCGGAACACAGATTGACTATTCAGGTAACGTATCAGTGGCTAACTCAACCAAGAAATTGGATGTTTTAAATGCCGATGAATATAGCACAATGTTAGCAGAGAAATTTCCTGATAACACCGATTTACTAGGTAGTTCGGATACAGATTGGCAGGATGAAATTTATAGAACAGCTATAAGTACTGACCATAATGTGGCTATGTCGGGAACGCTTATTGAAGATTTACCTTATAGGGTGTCTGTTGGTTACAATAACTCAGAGGGTATTTTGGATGAATCGGCAATGCAAAGAACTACTGCTTCATTAAATCTTAGTCCATCTTTTTTTGATAAGCATTTAAGAGTTAATATTTCTGCAAAAGGAATGTTGATAAAAAATAATTTCTCAAACGAAGATGCTATTGGTAGTGCTGTTGCTATGGATCCAACTCAGGCTATTACAGCCTCCGGCTATGAGGATTTTGGCGGTTATTTTGCTTGGACAGCTTCTGATGGAACGCCTAACTCAAATGCCCCTAAAAATGCCCGTGCACAGATAAATCAACGTATTGATGAATCAAAAGTTAATCGTTTTGTGGGTAATGCACAGTTTGATTATAGATTTCATTTTCTTCCGGATTTAAGAGCTAATTTGAATTTGGGTATAGATCTTTCAAAGGGTGAGGATGATGGAACAAAACAAACTCTTGCCGGAGCAGCATGGGACACTGATGCTTATTTAAGAGGCGGTTCGTATGAAACTTATCAGCAGAAAAAAGAAAATAAATTACTCGATTTCTATTTAAATTATAATAAGGATTTACCGGGTATTGATTCCCGATTTGATGTGATGGGAGGTTATTCCTGGCAGCATTTCTGGTCGAGTGAAGAAGGTGGTAGCTGGTTTAATGAAGCCGATGATGATGGAGATTACGCTAATGGTGATTATAGCGTTGACAAAACAGAAAATTATTTAGTTTCCTTTTTTGGCCGCTTGAATTATGTGATGTCAGATAAATATTACCTGACTTTTACCTTACGTAATGATGGATCTTCACGTTTTTCTGAAGACAACAGATGGGGTCTTTTCCCTTCACTTGCCTTGGCCTGGAACCTGAAAGAAGAGTCGTTCCTAAGCAACAGTAATGTGCTGTCTTCATTAAAAATGAAGTTGGGATATGGTATTACCGGACAGCAGGATATTAATGAGGATTATGGCTATTTTGGTACCTACGAAACAGGTGAGTCTACAGCTCAATACGTATATTATGATAGAGAAACAGGAGAGGCCATTGCGGTTACTACTATTCGTCCTAATGGATACGATGAAGGCTTAAAATGGGAAGAGACAACTACTTATAATGTAGGCTTCGATTATGGTTTATTAGATAATAGAATAAGTGGTAGTCTGGATGTTTATTTAAGAAAAACAAAGGACTTATTAAATACCATATCTGTACCAGCAGGTTCTAACCTTACTAACGAACTTACAACTAATGTAGGTAGTCTGGAGAATAAGGGTATTGAATTTTCAGTAAATGCTATTCCTGTTCAAAATGCTGATTTTACCTGGAGCATTGGAGCTAATATTGCATACAATCAAAATGAAATTACCAAGTTAACAAGTGCTGATGATCCTGATTATATCGTTCAAACAGGAAGTATCTCTGGAGGAACAGGTAATACCATTCAAGTGCATCAGGTAGGTGAAGCTGCCAGTTCATTTTATGTGTATAAGCAGATTTATGGAACTGATGGAAAACCTATTGAAGGATTGTACGAAGATGTAAATGGAGATGGTACTTTTGATGAGAGTGATTTTTATGTGGGAGATAGTCCAAATCCGGATGTGATGCTGGGAATTAATACTTCATTATCATATAAAAACTGGGATTTCAGTATGTCGGGAAGAGCTAATCTGGGTATGTCTGTTTATAACAATATGGCTTCTAACCTGGGTTATTATAACCGACTTCAAACAAGTGGAGAATATTTGAATAACGTATCAACCGATGTATATAAGACCGGATTTAATTCGGCGCAATATTTCTCCGATTATTATGTTCAGAATGCTTCATTTTTTAGAATGGACAACATGACTCTGGGTTATAATATCGATGAGTTACTGGGTGCCAAATTAAGGATGAGGATATACTCAAGTGTAAATAATGTATTTGTGATTACCGATTACGATGGGATAGACCCAGAAGTAGATGGAGGTATTGACAACAATATCTATCCTCGTCCACGTACTTATTTATTAGGAGTAAATGTTACATTTTAAATTTAACGAATCATGAGAAAAATATTATTAAATAAAATAGCGTTTGTACTGGTAATGGTGTTGGCTCTGGGAGCTTGTACAGGCGACCTGGATGTAAGTCCGATTGATCCGGATTCAGATACCGCTGATTCGGTATTAGATTCAGAGGAGGCTTTTTATCAGGTGTTAGCAAAGATCTATGCAGGATTCTCTGTGTCAGGTCAGGAAGGCCCTGCCGGTAATGGCGATTTATCAGGTTTTGATGAAGGTCATAGTCAATATTGGCGTGCTTACTTTGTTTGTCAGGAATTACCTACCGATGAGTGTATTAATGGATGGTCTGATGGCGATTTACCTGCCTTAAGCCAGGTAACCTGGAGTGCAAGTAATACCTTTGTAAGTCAATTTTATTATCGTGCTTTTTACCAAATTTCTTTAGCCAATGAATTTATTCGTCAGGCCAATACCTATGGTAAGGATTCGTATACTAATTTACCTCAGTATATCGCAGAAGCTCGTTTCTTAAGAGCCTTATCTTACTGGCATGCGCTGGATTTATATGGTAATGGAATTCCTTTTGTAACAGAAGATGATGCCATTGGCTCTGATTTACCTGAACCAGCAGGAGAAGCAAGGGGCTCAGAACTTTTCGAATATATTGAAAGTGAATTGTTGGATATTATAGGTGAAGGCGATGAGGAAGAGCAAATTCTTCTTGACCCTCGTGAAGGTTATGTAGGTGAGGCTGATAAAGCTGCTGCATGGATGGTTTTGGCAAAATTATATTTGAACCATGCTGTTTATTTGGGCGAAAGTAGTTCTTCTTATTATGAGGCAGGTCGTACTTATGTGAATAAAGTGATCAGTGCGGGTTACAGCTTAATTACTTCAGCTGATGCAGCAACAGAAGATGTTTATACTCCTTATGAGTATTTGTTTCTGGCTGATAATTATAAGTGTGATGATGAAATCATTTACTCAATTAATTATGATGGTGATTACTCAAGAACCTATGGTGGTACAACCTATATGATTTGTGCTGCAATTGGTGGAGATATGACCGCTACTGATTATGGAGTATCTGGCGGATGGGGCGGTAACCGTACCACTAAAGCTTTAGTGAATAAGTTTGAAGATACGGATGGCAGAGCATTATGGTTTACTGAAGGTCAAACTCTTGAAATAGAAGATCAAACTCAGTTTACTCAGGGGTATGCCGTAGTTAAATTTAAAAATAAAACCCGTTCAGGTGGTTATGGCGTAAACGAAGGTAATAATATATGGACTGACGTTAATGTGCCGGTATTTAGATTGTCTGATGCTTTTTTGATGGCCGCAGAATTGGATTTACGTATCGATGGTTCGGTGTCTTCTACTAATGAAGCTTATCTGGAACAAATTGTTGACCGTGCAGGAACATCCTTACCTTCATCTATTGATTTAGATTGGATCTTAAACGAGAGAGCCCGTGAATTATATTGGGAATGTCACAGAAGAACTGACCTGGTTCGTTTTGGTAAATTTACTTCTGATTATGACTGGCCATTTAAAGGTAACTCTTTGGAAGGAACCGATGTGGATGACAGATATGAACTTATGCCTATCCCTTATGATGATATAGTGGCGAATCCTAATCTGGAGCAGAATCCTGGATACTAGTAGATTTTTAACATGATTTTAAAAATTAAAAAAATGAGAATACTTAAAAATATATCTTTGCTTTTACTGGGAGCACTTGTCTTTACTTCGTGTGAAGAGGAAGATAAGATTGTATACAATGCTGATGAAGCAGTAGCTCCGGTGTTAAATAGTCCCTCCTCGTCGAGTGACCTGACTTTTACGGTGGATGATGCAGCTAATACAATCAACTTTTCATGGTCGGCTGCCGATCCGGGTGTAAATGTGGAAATAAATTATACCGTGGAAGTAGCTACAGATAATGCTTTTACAAATGCTGCAACCTTGATAAGTGAAACTACTGATCTGGAAGACGATCTTACCGTAACTAAGGTTAATAGTACCTTGGTTGCTTTAGAAATGACAGTGGAAGTAGAAGCTACAGCTTATTTCAGAGTAGTGGCCAGTATCAGCGATTATGTGGATGATATTGTATCAGAAACGGTTAGTTTTACTGTAACACCTTACGAAACAGTTATCGATTACCCAATGATCTATGTTCCTGGTGAATATCAGGGATGGAGTCCGGGTGCTGATGAGGGTATCTTATACTCTTATGATAGTAATACTACTTATGAAGGTATTCTTTATCTTGAAGATAGTGATGATGACGGTGATGTTGAGTTTAAAATTACCTCTGAAGGTAGCTGGAATGGAACAAATTGGGGTGGTACATTAACCGCTACTGATGATGGTTATTCCGGTACTTTGGATGCGAGTGGTGATAATTTTAATGTTGTGCCGGGTTGTTATCATTTTACGGTAGATACAGATGCCTTGACCATTGAGTTAACTGAAACTGACTACTGGGGTATTATTGGTAGTTCCGTTTCTCCTTATGATTGGTCTGCAGATGTGGATATGACATACAATGGTCAAATGCAGCGATGGGAAGTGACTGAAGACCTGGTTGCAGGTGAATTTAAGTTCAGAGCCAATGATGGATGGGACTTGAATTATGGTAGTGATGATCAGGATGGAACACTTCAATCTAGTGGTGGAAATATTAGTATAGATGCTGATGGCAATTATACCATAACTTTAGATACTGAAAACCTTACTTATACTGTTACAGCAAATTAAGTGTAGCATTGAAATTTATATTAGCCCCCGTCTTTATGGGGGCTAATTTTATTTTTTGTATTATCTATATCAACTTAAAATCCTTGTTAACTGATTCATATGTATAAAACTATACCTTCATCTATTCTTGTTTTATTACTGGTGTTATCTTGTACGTCTAAGTCTCCAACAAATAGTGTACATCAAAATCCTCCTGCATGGGCAAAATCAGTTATATGGTATCAAATATTTGTGGAGCGTTTTAATAATGGAGATACCCTGAATGATCCTACACCGGAAACGATGTATGCGGCTTCTAATTTTATTGAAACACCAAAAGACTGGTCAATAACTCCCTGGACTCAGGAATGGTACCAGGAAGAAGAATGGTCGCAAAAAGATGTGCAGGATTTTTATGCTAATCTACAGCTTCGCCGTTATGGTGGCGATTTACAAGGGGTACTCAACAAACTTGACTACCTAAAAGAACTAGGCATTACAGCCATTTATTTTAACCCATTGAATGATGCTCCTTCATTGCATAAATACGATGCCCGTAATTTTCATCATATTGATGTAACTTTTGGCCCTGATCCAAAGGGAGATATGGAGATGATAGCCAGTGAAAATCCTAACGACCCTTCTACCTGGCAATGGACAGCAGCCGATCGTATGTTTTTGCAGGTGATAGAAGAGGCACACAAAAGAAATATAAAGGTAGTGTTAGACTACTCATGGAACCATACCGGAGTTGAGTTTTGGGCCTGGAAGGATATTGTGAAAAATCAGGAAAATTCAGCATATAAAGATTGGTATATCATCAATTCCTTTGATGATCCAACAACCGAAGAAAACGAATTTAAATACGAAGGCTGGTTAAATATTCATAGCCTGCCAGCACTAAAAAAAGTTAATACACCTGGGGAACATAAAATTGGTCATCCCTACGAAGGTGATTTGCATCCGGAAGTAAAAGAGCATGTTTTTGCTGTGACCAAACGATGGCTGGCCCCTGATGGGGATGTCTCCAAAGGATTAGATGGCTATCGTTTAGATGTAGCAGATCATATCCCTATGGGGTTTTGGCGCGATTATCACAAATATGTAAAATCAATAAATCCTGAGGCTTACCTTGTTGGTGAAATATGGTGGGAAGAATGGCCTGATCACTTGATGAATCCGGTTCCTTATGTAAGTGGCGATGTTTTTGATGCGGTAATGCATTACCAGGTCTATCGTCCCGCTCGTTATTTCTTTGCCAAAACAGATTTTGAAATTGATGCCAGCCAATTTGTAGATAGTTTAAATGCCCAGTGGAATAGGATTAGTAAAGAAACTGCCGAGGCAATGATGAATGTTTCGGCTACACACGATTCACCTCGCTTGTTGACTTCTTTTGCCAACAAAGGAAAGTATAAATATAAGGCCAAGCCTACTGATGATCCTGATTATATAACAACTAAGCCCAATAAAGAAACTTATCAACGGGTAAAACTTTATTTGCTACATCAATTTACCAGTGTGGGAGCACCTCAAATTTGGAATGGAGATGAAATGGGTATGTGGGGAGGCGATGATCCGGACTGTCGCAAGCCGCTTTGGTGGCCTGAATATCAATTCGAACCAGAGAATAAGAATAGTATTCTTGATAAGGACAAAGAATATGAGCAAGTGGGCTTTAATGAAGAGTTGTTTCAATATTATAAACAGCTAACCTCTTTACGTAATCAAAACCTGAAAGTATTATCTGAGGGAGAAATGGAGTTTGTTAAAGCCGAAGGAAAGCTATTGGCCTATACCCGGTCAAATGAAACGAATCAGATTTTGGTTGTGTTAAATGCCGGAGAAGATATAGTAACTTATGATTTTGATAATGAAGATAAGTATACTGATTTATTAAGTGGAGAAACCATTGATAGTAAGCAATTGACATTGGCTCCTCTGACAGGTATAGTGCTTTTAAAGAAATAAGCATATTGAAAAAAGTATAAACGCATCAAGATAAAGTATTAAATATATATGATGAAGATTGAGTTATTCATTTGTTTTAATATTTGCTACTTGGTATTAATTTATAGCGCGTATGAAACTGAGAGATTTATTTTTAATGCTAATGTGTTTTTGTATTTCTTTGGGATATACAAATGCACAGGTAACAACCTCGCCAGCATCGCCCGTTGATAGTGAGTCTGTTCTTATTACTTTTGATGCCAGCCTTGGAAGCCAGGGACTTATGGATTATACAGGTGATATATATGCTCATACAGGTGTTATCACCGATCAAAGTACATCGAGCTCTGATTGGAAATATGTAAAGGCTGGTTGGAGTGAGAATATTGAAGCCTGTAAAATGACTTCTTTGGGTGATAATTTATATCAGCTGGAAATTACACCTTCTATTATTGATTTTTATGGCGTTGCTGATGGAGAAACCATTGAGCAAATGGCTTTTGTGTTTCGTAATTCAGATGGTAGCCTCGAGGGGAAGACAAGCTCAGGAGGTGATATTTTTGTTAATGTAAGCACCCTTAATCTTACCGTATCCATTCAAGAACCAGTAGATTATGCTGTTTATGCCTCAGGAGATAGTGTTGATGTGCAGATAACAGCTACAAATGCTACTGCCATATCATACTATGTAAACGGTAGTTTAATGGAAAGTGTTGAATCTGATACCCTCATTACTTCCTTTACCGCCGGAGATGCAGGAAAACATACCCTGGTGGCTACAGCTTCGGCAGATGGTTCTTCGGTGAATGATACCATCGATTTTTATGTTCGTGGTGAGGTGGATACTGTAGCAATGTCCGATAATTTAAAAAGAGGGGTCAACCGAATTGATGAGGAAACCGTGACTTTCGTTCTCTATGCACCGGATAAAAGTTTTGTACATGTGATTGGTGATTTTAATAATTGGGAACCTAATGATGATTATCTGATGAAGCTCGATGATGATGGAGTGCATTTTTGGTTAACTGTTTCTGGACTAGATGCCAATACCGAATATGCTTATCAGTATTATATCGATGGTGATATCCGGGTAGCCGATCCTTATACCAATAAAACCTGTGATGAATATGATGTTTATATCGATGAGGATGTATATCCCGATCTGAAAGATTATCCGGATGAATTTACCTCTTATCCAACTGCTGTTTTTACTATTAATGAGGATGAATATCAATGGACGGTGACTGATTTTACTAACCCGGATATCAGTGAATTAGTTATTTATGAGCTTCATGTGCGTGATTTTACCGATTCAGGAGCCATAAAAACAGTAACGGATTCTATCAATTATTTTATTGACTTAGGCGTAACTGCTATTGAGTTAATGCCTTTTAATGAGTTTGAAGGGAACGACAGCTGGGGTTATAATCCATCCTTTTATTTTGCACCTGATAAAGCCTATGGAACACCAAATGATTATAAGGAATTTATCGATGTGTGTCATGAAAATGGTATTGCTGTATTGATGGATATGGTTTTGAATCATTCCTATGGGCAATCCCCTTTTGCCAGGATGTATTTGGATGAAGATGGAAATCCGGCAGATAATAACCCCTGGTATAATCCAACGTCTAATTTTTTAAATCCCGATGCACAATGGGGATACGATTTTAACCATGAGAGTGAGGATACCCAGGAGTTAGTAGATAGTATTTGTTCATTTTGGATGAGTGAGTATAAAATTGATGGCTTCCGATTTGATTTCACCAAGGGATTCTCCAATACTATTTATGACGAAGATTCATGGGGGAGTGCTTATGATGCTGATCGTATAGTTATTTTAGAGCGTATGGCCGATGAAATTTGGGCTAGGAAAAGTGATGCCATCATATCATTTGAACACCTTTCGGATAATGATGAAGAAACAGAATTAGCCAATTATGGTATTTTGCTCTGGGGAAATCATAACTATGCTTTTAATGAAGCTACCATGGGCTATTATAATAATTCTGATTTATCATGGATGTCGTATGTAAATCGTGGTTGGGATGAGGCACATATTGTCAATTACATGGAGAGCCATGATGAGGAACGTATCATGTATAAAAATCTTACTTATGGCGATTCTGAAGGAGATTACGACGTAACGGAGCTGGAAACAGCATTGGAGCGCACACAAGCTGCTGCTGTGTTTTTAATTTCAGTTCCCGGGCCTAAGTTGATATGGCAGTTTGGCGAACTGGGTTATGATTATAGTATTAATACCTGTACTGATGGTAGTGTTGATGAGGATGGGGGCTGTCGTACCAGCAGTAAGCCTGCAGGATGGGAGTATTATGGCAATGAATATAGAATGGCCTTGTTTGATGTTTATAGTGAAATAATTAATCTCAAAAAGAAAGAGCCGGTGTTTACTACCGATGATTTTTCCATGAGTGTATCTGGTGCTGCCAAAAGAATAGAGCTAAACTATACCGATTCTGATGTTCGCTTAATAGGTAATTTTGACTTGGTGGAACAGAGCATACAACCTAATTTTAGTTCTACAGGGGTTTGGTATAACCACTTTGCAGGGGATAGTATAACTGTTACCGATATGGATGCCTATTACACATTAGATGCCGGTCAATTTGCCTTGTTCTCACAAAAAAAACTGGAAGGGTTTATTCCTTCCACGGGAATAGGTGACCCTACTTATTTTGAGGATGCCTTTATTGCCCCTAATCCAACAAGTAATCAGGTAACTATATATTCAGGAGATAATTTATTAGTACAGGTAAAGATCACTTCATTAACCGGAATAGAATTGTATAACGAAAAAGTAGCTACAACCGAACTTCAGGTGAATGTAGGTTCTTTTCCTACAGGAATATATTTAGTCCATCTGATTGGTGATGATGATGGGTATAAAGTATTTAAATTATTGAAGCAATAAAGTTTGGTTTATTTTTGACTTATACCTGTTGTGAGTTGAGTTAATATTATACCTATTGTTGAAAGATGCTTTGGTCAATTATGCTATGCGATAGCAGAAAAACGATTTGCGATAATAGATTTATAGCTAAAGATGTTTTCTTTTATGATGAACTCTTGTAAATAATATCTGATATCGTTAATATTCAACCTGCTATCGCATAGCATTAAAAGGGTTTTATCCCGATTGGTTAATGATATAAGGTATGCTTCGCAATAACGCTGTCATTAATCCATCGGCATAATACGAAGTGCTCACTTTATTATCAAAATGGTATTAGAGGTTTTAGTTTAAATGATTAGAGATTAAATTTGTTATGAAAAATATTGTTTTTATAATTGTTATACTCAGCTTTAGTATGTGCACACTAAAAGAGCAAAATAAAGCCAGAATAGAGCATGTAAAAGATTTTCCTTCCCACTATGTTCCGACACGGAATATAGATATTTGGTTGCCTGGTGATTATAATGAAAGTAATTCTTACAATGTGCTGTATATGCACGATGGGCAAATGTTGTTTGATAGTACAAGCACCTGGAATGGCCAATGCTGGCAGGTTGGAGAAGTGATGACAAAACTCATTGAGGAAAAAAAGATTGAAGAAACCATAGTTGTGGGTATATGGAATATCTCCGAACTAAGAACAATTGAGTATTTTCCGCGTAAGGCCTTTGATATGTTGCCAGCTGCGTTTGTTGATAGCTTAAGCAAAGAGAGATTAACACAAGCTCCAACATCCGACAATTATTTAAAATTTATTACCAAAGAATTAAAACCTTATATCGATTCGGTTTACAACACAAACAAGGAAAGGGAAAGTACTTATATTGCAGGTTCAAGTATGGGCGGTTTAATTTCGATGTATGCTATTTGCGAATATCCGGATGTGTTTGGCGCAGCAGCATGTATGTCGACACATTGGCCGGGTACTTTTGAAAGTAATAGAACGATTCCTGCTTCTTTTCAGGCTTATTTGGAAAAATACCTGCCATCGCCTTTAAATCATCGCCTCTATTTTGATTATGGTACAGAAACATTAGATAGTCTGTATAAGCCTTATCAAATGATGATGGATAGCGTGATAAAGAAAAAAGGTTATACAACAGAAAACTGGATAACCAAAGAATTTGTTGGGCATGCCCATGCCGAAAGAGATTGGGCAAAAAGATTACACATCCCTCTTGAGTTTATAATGAAATAGAGTAATAAGGGAGCTAATGGCTGTTGTTATCAAACCCTGATTATTTGTTATAACCTCGTCATGTGCATTGAAAATGCCATGGAACAAGGTTTTAGTGAAACAAGACATAACCTGTACCGATTGCTTTCGGGAGCTTCGTTCTGGTGAGCTGAGATAAAGTAACGAAGTGATTTGTTTTGATGTAGTGTCGATGTGTAATAGATTTTATAATGTATATTGGGGGTTAAAGTTAAGCTACTTTTAATTTCTCAGGCTCCCTTCCTTCCTGTTTATTTTTAACTACTTATATTTAATCAGAATAAATATAAATTAGCATAATTAATACACTCTTGCTGTAATATATCTATATAATTATATATATTTGATTGATTCCCTTTAAGATCGCATAGTCTAATGGTTAGGCTTTTTATGAATTAATAATAGATCTATGAATAGAGTTATTGTTTATGTTATTGTGGTAACCATTATTGTATTGGTTGGTGTTAATTTGTTTCATCAAACCGAGCCAATGAATGTTGCTCAATATGAATTAAAGCAGAAGTATGCTTCTAAAGCAACCTCTTCGGTTGATCATAGTAAATTCGAAATTCTCCATCAGGAGTTTAAATCTCCGCAGGATGTTACCCTGGCATGTATCAGTTGCCATAATAAACGGCACGAGGAGATTATTCATTCCAGTCACTGGAACTGGGAAAGGGTAGCTTACGTTGAAGGTAAGGGTATCTCTAAAATAGGAAAGAAAAATGTAATTAATAACTTTTGTATTGGGTCCAATACCAATGAACAGGCATGTGCAAAATGCCACATAGGCTTTGGAATGACCAGTAATACTTTTGATTTTCACAATGCCAGGAATGTGGATTGTATGGTGTGCCACGATGGGAGTGAGGAGTATATTAAAGGGGCTGCAATGGCAGGATATCCTGATCGAAGTGTTAACCTTACTAAGGTTGCTCAGAGTGTTAGCCGGCCTGATAAGGTGAATTGTGGGAGTTGTCACTTCTATAGCGGGGGAGGTAATAATGTAAAGCATGGAGATTTGGAAGACGCCTTATTATCCTGCAGCCGTACTACTGATGTTCATATGGCTCAAAATGGCTTAAATATGTCTTGTGTGGATTGCCATACCGGTGAAAAACATGATATAAAAGGAAAGTTGTATTCGGTGTCATCCACAGATGTGAATCGTTTGAAATGCGAAGATTGTCATACTACACGCCCTCATTTGGATGATTTATTAAACAGGCATTATTCTAAAATAGCTTGTCAAACCTGTCATATACCTACTTATGCCAAAGAAAATGCAACTAAAATGGCATGGCGTTGGTCTAAGGCAGGAAAGCTAAAAGACGGCCACTCCTATGAAGAAGATGATTCTCTGGGTAATCATACGTATATGTCTATTAAAGGAGAATTTGATTGGGCTACACATGTAGAACCCGATTATTATTGGTTTAATGGAAGTGCGCAACACTATGTTTTGGGTGATAAAATAGATACTGTACCGGTTCAGATTAATAGATTATTGGGGGCTGCAGAAGACCGTTATTCAAAAATTTATCCGGTAAAAGTACATCGCGGTGATCAGATTTATGACCCGGAAACCAATATGCTTATACAGCCTAAGCTTTATGCTCCTGAAGAGGGAGATAGTGCTTTTTGGCAGGATTTTAACTGGGGACTTGCTGCAGAAGCAGGAATGAAACGCATGGGTTTGCCCTATAGTGGTAAGTATGATTTTGTGGAGACAGAAATGTATTGGCCCATTAACCATATGGTGGCTCCCAAAGAACAGTCTCTGGCCTGTGTCGATTGTCATAGCTCCGAAAATAGTCGTCTGGCTTCTTTAGATGGATTTTATATGCCGGGAAGAGACAGAAATAGCTGGATTGACCTGATGGGTAGATTATTATTCTGGGGTTCTTTGATGGGTGTTTCTATACACGGCTTAGCCCGCTTTGTGAATTCATTACGTAAAAACGAAGTAGAATCAGAAGAAATTAAGATCGGAAATAAGTAAAAGATAAGATCTTGGAGTAGCATCCGGATTAAAAAAAAAATTATTGGCTGAGAAAAGCAAACTAAAATACATATCGTATGAGTAAGGTTTATATATACAAAAAATTTGAGCGTTTTTGGCACTGGAGTCAGGCCGCTTTGATATTCTTTTTGGCCATCACCGGTTTCGAAATACATGACTCGCTTCATTTATTTGGTTTTGAAAAAGCGGTGATCTTCCATCGGGCCTCTTCTTATTTGCTTTTGGGATTAATTGTCTTTAGTATTTTTTGGCATTTTACTACAGGCGAGTGGCGACAGTATATTCCTACCTTATCGAAGCTGAAATCACAGATTCGTTATTATACCATAGGGATGTTTAAGGGAGAACCACATCCAACCATAAAATCGGCTCGAAAAAAGTTAAATCCGCTTCAGGCTGTGGTTTATTTGGGATTTAAGCTGGTGATGGCTCCAATGGTTATTTTATCAGGTTTATTGTATATGTATTATAAATCGTTTGATCTAAATAATAGGGTAGTTGCCTTAAATATTCCATTGGAATGGATTGCTGTAATTCATACATTGGGGGCATTCCTGTTAATATCGTTTATTGTGATTCATGTGTATATGACAACCACAGGCCATTCGTTAACAGCCAATATTAAGGCTATGATAACAGGATGGGAAGAGTTGGAAGATGAAAATAATGAAGAACAAGTAGAGAAAGAGGATAGTAGCAAATTAAAAAGTTAAATCATGATAACAGAATCTGCGAAAAAATATATGAATCCTTATCTGGCAGGATTCTTTCTGGGCTTTGTGCTCCTTGTTGCCATTTATGTTACCGGAAGAGGTCTTGGAGCCAGTGGTGCTTTTAAAAGTGTAATGATTCAGACGGTAGAAACAGTTGCGCCATCTCACGCAGCCAATACAGCTTATTATAGCGAATATAAAGAAACGCATCCAGAAGGTCCCATGAAATCATGGTTGGTATTTGAAGTGCTGGGTGTATTTATTGGAGCCTTTATATCGGGAGTAGCCTCTAACAGAGTAGCCTTGAAATTAGAAAAAGGAACAGGGGTGAAAAATACAACCCGTATCGTAGGTGCAATTATTGGTGGGGCCTTGTTCGGCTTTGGAAGTCAGTTGGGGCGAGGATGTACTTCAGGATCTGCTCTTAGTGGTATGGCTGTTATGTCTTTTGGCGGAATAATAACCATGATGGCTATTTTTGGTATGGCTTATATGGTGGCTTACTTTTTCAGAAATTTATGGATTAAAAAACAATAGCTATGGGACCTTTAGTACCAGATATTATTAGTGAAGAATTAAATTATATGATAGCCCTGATTATTGGTATAGGGTTTGGTTTTGCATTGGAACAAGCTGGTTTTGCATCTACAAAAAAATTAGTGGGTCTTTTTTATGGCTATGACTTTACTGTTTTAAGAGTATTTTTTACAGCCGGTATTACAGCTATGGTTGGGGTGATTGTATTAAATCACCTTAATTTGCTCGATGTGAGTATTATTTATGTTAATCCAACTTTCTTGTGGTCCGCATTGATTGGTGGGGGTATCATGGGATTCGGTTTTATTATTGGCGGGTTTTGTCCGGGAACAAGTGCATGTGCCGCTGCAACAGGCCGGGTGGATGGAATGGCATTTCTGCTGGGTAGTGTGATAGGTATTTTTGCTTTTGCAGAGGGATATCCCTTGCTTGAGGGAATTTATACCGCTGAAAATTGGGGACCTGTTTTAATGTTCGATCAATTGGGTTTATCTCGTGAGATGTTTGGAATAGTAATGATCCTGATTGCTGCAGGTGCATTTGTGATAACTACAATTATTGAAAATAAAATGAATAATAGGGAAACAAAATGGTTTAAGCCAACGATTATTAAAAACTCAATTATTGTAGCTACTCCTGTTCTGATAGTGTTTATTGTGATTGTTACCCCTACTAAAACAGAGTTAATGGATGCACGGATTGATGAAAAAATAGCAGCGGGAGAGTGTAATCCTAAGATGATGGATCCTGATAAGTTGGCTTACGAGTTGATGAATCAGTATTATAAATATAATGTAATTGATGTCAGATCTCCTGAGGAATATAAAGAATTCCATATCCCTACTGCTGTTAATATTCCATTGGATGACCTGCATAAGAAGGAAAATCTGGGCTTGGTGTTACAAAATATTAAGGTCAATGTCTTTTACGGCGCAAATATACATCAGTCGCAGCGGGCTTGTATGATTTCTAAATATTTTGGTAAGTCCGATAACTTTGCCCTAAGTTTTACGGCGGATGAGTTTAATAAACAATATTTTTTGATGGCAGAATTTAACCCTGACGCTTCAAAAACGGAGGTTGATTTATATAAATTCAGAAAAGAGGCCGGGGTAAAACTGAAAGAAATAGGAGAGGCTGTGGCTAATCTCGATAAACCCGTTGTTAAAAAAGTTACACGGGTTAAAGGAGGATGTAGTTAAGGTTAAGCGCCTTCTTAATTCATTAGTCGCATTTTCTTTAATTTCATCTATTTCTTTGGTTTTACGTTTGGGTTGTTTATATCTTGTTTTTTGCTTGATAGCGATTAAAAAGTCAGGACTTCTAAATATAAGTTCAATAGCAAATGAGATTAACGAATTTAAACTTTCAACATGGAATAGCATCCAAAGTCCGGGAAACTGCGAAAAAAGAGCAGGAATAAGGTTGGTGTATCGACAATTCACAAGCCTTTAAGATTATAACTTAGGTAGTTGCTACAATCTTTTCGGGACGAAGGAGTAGAAAAATAGGGTGCATGAAATTTTAACTCATTTACCTACTCATTATCAAACTGTTTTAATGTGGTATTACATTAAATAATTATCGGATGCTGAATTGGTAGAAATTACCAATATGGCTCTTGCTACCCTAAAAAGTTCATCAAATAGGATAAAAAAAAGAAAGCCACTAAGATATATAGTGGCTTTCTTTTTTTTATAATCAGATGATTTATAACCCTGCAGCAGTATGATACACGTTGGTAACGTCATCGTCTTCTTCAAACTTGGCTAACATTTTTTCAAAAACAACAGTTTCTTCTTCACTTAATTCTTTAGAAGTAGTAGGGATACGTTCAAATTCAGAGCTAATAATTTCAAAGTCATTCTCCTCAAGATATGCCTGAATTGAACCATAACTTTCAAACTCGCCATAGATAATAATGTCTCCTTCTTCTTCAAATATTTCATTGGCACCGGCATCAATCATTTCCAGTTCAAGCTCTTCCAAGTCAAGTCCTTCTTTCCCTTTTACTTTAAAGTGGCATTTGCGCTCAAACATATAATCAACACTTCCTGATGTTCCCAATGAACCTCCTGCTTTATTAAAATAGCTACGAACAGCTCCTACGGTTCTGGTATTGTTGTTTGTAGTGGTCTCTACCAGCACGGCAATTCCAAAAGGACCATAGCCTTCATACACTACTTCTTTCCAGTCATCCGTATTTTTTTCTGTAGCTTTTTTTATGGCTCTTTCAACATTATCCTTAGGCATATTAGCCGCCTTGGCATTTTGTATTAACATACGCAAGCGAGGGTTTGCCTCCGGATCAGGCCCACTGTCTTTAGCTGCCATTGTTATTTGTCGACCTAACTTGGTAAATGTTTTTGCCATGCCAGCCCATCTCTTAAGCTTGGTGGCTTTACGGTATTCAAATGCGCGTCCCATTATTTATATTTTATCTTAACTAACTTTTTTTGAACCCCCAAAGCTATAATTCCTTTGCAAAAAAATCAAAAAATGGAGGAAAGATTTCTTATTGACCATACAGAACAATTAATTATTGTATGTTAGTAGTCTGTTTTTTTATCACAGAAATATAAAATATGACTGGGAAAAGTAATAGATTCAAATGGTTTCCTTTGTTCAGCACTAACTTTGCCGGGGTGTTAAATGACAATCTGTTAAAAACGTTGATTGGATTTGTTTGTGTGACCTGGGTAGGTGCCGAGAGTAAAGCTACACTTGTTTCTGCAGCAGCAGCTCTTTTAGTGCTTCCTTATGTTTTTCTTTCGCCCTGGGCAGGTAAACTCGCAAAGGAAAACCCTAAGTCAAAAATTATTCAATGGGCTAAGTTGGCTGAAATACCTATTATGATTCTGGCGGTGTTGGGTTTTGTGTTCACCAATATTTATTTGGTGCTAATCAGTATGTTTTTTATGGGTTTGCAAAGTTGCCTTTATTCGCCCAGTAAATATGGTATAATCAGGGATATTGGAGGTAAAGAGGGAATATCCTTTGGCACCGGAACAATGGAAATGATAACCTTTGTGGCTGTTTTATTGGGTACTTTTTTTGGAGGAGCTATCTCTGATATAGATCAGTATTTAAATAATTCTGCTACTGAAATTATTGTTTTAAGTGCTGTTTTATTATCTGTGGCTGTAATAGGATGGTTAACCAGTTTGGGTATTCATCCTTATGAAACCAGCCCTGAAGACGATTCAGAGGATACACTCAATCCCTTTGTTTTTCCAATTCGATGGTTTAAGTGGAGCAAGCATATACCCGGATTGAACTATACTGTGCTGGGGCTTTCTATGTTTTGGCTCATCGGCTCAATGGTGCAAATGAATTTGTATATCTATGGCGAAGAATATTTAAACCTGTCAAATACTGCTATTGGTACCATCATGGCTCTGGTGGCTATTGGTATTGGAGCTGGATGTTATGTGGCTGGGGTGGTTTCAAACCATAAGGTGAATACCCGCCTTGTTCCCTTGGGGGGTATAGGTATGATTATATCTATGTTATGTATTTTTATTTTGAAGCCGGAAGTAACACTTTTTACTATTTTAATTATTACTTTCGCATTCTTTGCAGGCTTATTTAAAATTCCCTTGAATGCATTTATGCAAGATAGGGTTAAAGGGCGTGAGTTAGGACCTGTGTTGGCTTACAATAATCAAATGGTTTTTGTGGCTATTCTGCTTTCTGCAGGTATTTTCTCTTTTATAGAAGGAATATTTGATTCTAGAATGGTGTTTTTGACAGTTCTTTTCATAACTTGTATAATAACTTTTATAAGTTGGTTAAGAATTCCCGGAGCAGGTAAGAACAAATTGGTATAATTGGATTGAGGTTAGGTACTATCAATAATGTCTGTGCTATATTAGGATAAACAATGAAAGAAAAGCATCCCATAGTAAAAGCTATTGCCAGAATCATCTTCTACCTGGGAAGGAAGGTTTTGTCATTGCGTTACCGGGTAACACTAAAAGGGGTAAAAAATATTGACCCGAATAAACCGGTGTTGTTTTTGCCTAATCATCAGGCTGTAGTAGATCCAATGATACTGGTAAGTTATCTGTATCCGCATAAAAATGTGGTTCCTGTTATCACTTCCTCCTATTATGATCTGCCTGTTTTAAAACTTTTTTTTAAAAACTGGGGGGCCGTAAGGGTCAGTGACCTGGCAAAAGGAAGTAGGAATGTTAACGTGTTAAGGGATATTACAGAGTCGGCAATTAATGCATTTAATCACAACCGAAGCATTGTAATTTATCCTTCCGGTCAGTTAATGGGCCAAGGGTTTGAGAAGATACTAAATAAAAAAGGAGCCTTCGAAATTGTTAACCACTTGCCTGATGATGTTCAGGTTGTTGGTGTACGCATTAGTGGTTTGTGGGGAAGTATGTGGTCAAAAGCATGGAATGGTCAATCGCCTGTCTTTATAAGTAAGCTGCTTAAGGGGCTTTATTATATGATTGCGAATGTATTTATTTTTATTCCGCGACGTAAAGTAAGTATCTGTTTTGAAGATTTGAGTGGGCAGTGTCGTTTAAAAGCGAAAGAAAATAAAGAGGTTTTTAACCGTTTTTTGGAGGATTTTTATAATGTGGAAGGGGAACAGGATCCCTTGTATATAAAACATTATTTTTATGGCGCTAAACCTAAGCGTGAGTTACCTAAAAATATTAAAGGATCAATTAAGTATATGGCAATAGAAAAAGAGCAGGAGAGACCATCGTCATTTCCTGTAGTTATTACAAAGGGGGTTAGATCTATTGTAAGTAATCAGCTTCAGGTAAATACCGATGAAGCATCGGCTCACACGCATTTAGTCAATGATCTGGGGGCTGATTCGATAAAATTGGTTGAAATTATCAAGGATATAGAGCATAAATTTCAGGTTGAGATCAGTGGTGAAATTTCTGATATTAATACTTTGGGTGATCTTTATCTGCTGGCAAGTGGTCTGTCCGGGAAAACAACTCCTTTGCCTCGGTGTTCTTTCAAAAAAAACTATCCTTTCAATAATTTTATAAAAGTTGATCGTGTTGATAGTATTCCAGCTCAGTTTGTTAGACGATTCACCTCAAACAATCATCTATCCTTTTGTTATGATGCTATGTTAGGCGAAACTACACGAAAAGAGTTTTTCCTTAAAACCTGTGTGGTTGCAGAGCTCATTAAAAAGAAATGTAAAAAGAAGCATGTGGGCATTATGCTACCGGCACTTCAAAGTTCGGGTATACTTATTATGGCTACTTACCTGGCCGGTAAGGTGCCTGTTATGCTTAACTGGACTGTAGGACAAAAAATACTGGAACATTGTGTGAATGAGGTTGCTGTAGATACTATCTTTACCGCAAGTAGCTTTGTGGATAAAATAAAAGAGCAGCTTCCCGATGCTATTTATAAGAAGTTGGTTTTTATGGATAAGGAGGTGCCGAAAATTCCACTTTTCACCAAAATTAAAGGCTTTATTAAGAGTAAGTATCCAAAGCGTTTCTACCGTTTTAGTGAGGTGAATGAAACGGCTGTTATTCTTTTTACCTCTGGAAGTGAAAGTATGCCTAAGGTGGTGCCCTTAAGTCATAAAAATATTATTCAGGATTTAAAGGGGACTCTTGAATTGGTTTATCTGGATAGAAACAGTATTTTGTTGGGATACCTTCCTCCTTTTCATAGCTTTGGTTTTTCTGTTTTATTTATTTTACCTGTTTTAACAGGTGTGCGTATAGCTTACTCTCCTGATCCGACAGATGGTAAAGCCCTGGTTCGCTTGCTGAAACATACCGGCAGCTCTTTGGTGGTTACTGCTCCTTCGTTTTTAAAAATCATACTAAATAATGCGGTAAAAGAAGATCTTACCTCACTTAAGTATGTGGTTTCAGGGGCAGAGGCTTTGTCAACTGAAGTACAGAAGTATCTGAATCAGATGGCTCCGCAGGCTACCCTGTTGGAAGGCTATGGAATAACCGAATGCGCTCCTGTTCTCTCCTTAAATCCTTTGCGTCAACAAAAAGCGGGTAGTGTAGGCAAAGTTATAAAAGGTGTAAGTTGCCGTATTACCGACCTGGAAACAGGAAAAATTCTTGCTGCTAATCAGGAAGGGATGATTCATTTTCGGGGTGATAATATCTTTAAGGGTTACCCCGATCAAAATATTCCATCGCCTTTTGTGACTATAGAAAATAAACAATACTACAGAACTGGTGATCTGGGATATATTGATCAGGATGGTTTCTTATTTATTACAGGTAGGTTGAAGCGTTTTATAAAAATTGCTGGAGAAATGATTAGCCTTCCATTTATTGAGAGTCTTTTAAATGATAGTTATGGTAATGATGAAGAAATATCATTGGCTGTAGAAGGAAGTGATAGACTTACCCCTCCTTGCCTTGTGCTTTTTACTACTAAACCAATCGCTCTGACTGAGGTGAATAAACTATTACAGTCGAAAAATGCCCCTGCCATAGCAAAAATATCGCGTATCGATTTAATAGAAGAAATTCCAATGCTCGGAACAGGTAAAATAGATTATAAGTTGCTGAGAGAGCGGGTGGAAATAGAAAGATAATAAAGGCGTGAAGTTTTTTAATCCTATGGCACTAAGTAGTATCACTTTAACCTTATAAATAAATAAGCGCTATTTAGTGTTGGTAAAGTACCGATGCGATATTGACTGAACCATTGGAATGAAATAAGGATAAGGCACATGTCAATATAGCATCGGCATTAGATTATGCTGCGGTTTTATTCTCCAAAATATTTAACAATTCCGACAAATCATCTTGTTCGAACATACCCACCGGCAATCTCATTTTCTTGACTTTGCCATTATTTTTGTAATGGACTAATATCTTTCTTTCAGATATTTTTTCCACATTTTCCACATCAGAATACTTGATGTACTTTGTAGATATCAGCGGTCCAAACTTTAATTCCATATTATCCTCAAACAGTTTCACTATCGTGCGATCCTTATGCGAAAAAGCGATAACTAAAACTAAGATGCCCAGACCTAACAAATGGCCTACTCCAATAAATAATCCAACAACACCAATCCCGGTGAATACAAAGCCGGAAGTGATTTGTTGTTTTATAAATTTCTTTGCTGGTTTTATTTCTTTAACCGTACTCATCTTTCTATTATCTATTTAAATTATTATAAAATTCTTCTTTTT